>JAUMWZ010000045.1 GCA_030529405.1 Bacteroides sp.
AAACGCAGTATATTAGACTTTAACGGCAGAGGCTATTATATGATAATCAAAGCCAAAGCTAATCATGAACCTTCAAACCACGTACTTGCCGACTTAGATGCTATGGCTGATGAGGTTGTAAATAGTTTCAGCGGAAAAGCATTGTTGTTGTTCTCTTCTCAACAAGAGTATGAAAAGTTTGCAAAATCAGCAAACAGACCATGGCCACACTTCTTGAAAGCGGGGATAGATATAGACAACAGAATAGAAAAAGAAATACGCACTAACATGAACATCAAGAAAGATGCAGACCTGCCACTTATAATAATTGGCGATACGTTCAACCGTGTTGTGTTTGTTTCTCAAGGCTATACAATCGGAATTGCAGAACAAATTGTAAAGGTTTCAAAGAAACTTCAAGAATAGATATAGTTAAACTGTAAACGAAATAAGCTCCGTATGGCGTGTTTCTCTACATTGCGAAAAACACAACTATACGGGGCTTTTCTATGTCTTATAGTTTCGTGTAACGCAAACAATATATAGCCTGTTTTCAAACAATATATCATTTGAGTACAAGCTGTATATAGTTTAGAAACAAGCTATATACAGTTTGCAAATCAATTCAGTATAGCCTCTGTTGATGCTGTTGTCATCTACTTTCATTTTTGTTGTTTCCCTATTTTTCTTTTCATATTATTCTGTTTCTCAGTCCTATTGCCATCTTGCTAGTTTTTGCTTTCGTCTAGTATAAAATATATATAATAAAAAGTTTATTTCTTTTGTGTATTTATAATATAACACTACTTTTGTGTCTTGAGATGTTTCTATAACAGCTCAAGACAGAATGTATATTACTAATTAAAACAATTTCATTATTATGAAAAAGGCATTAAAGAATTTGGCTATTGTAGCTGTTGCTGCTGTTACTCTATCAAGCTGTATGGCTGGAACATTTAATAAAGCTGGTCTTGGTGTTCTATACACAGACGTAAAAGAAGGCGAGCAAGTAACTGCAAACGCAAGAGGCAGAAAAGTAGGTACAGGTGTTTCTACAAGCATTCTAGGTCTTATTACAACAGGAGACTCTTCTATTGAATCGGCAGCAAACTCAGCTGGCATCAAGAGAATAAGCCACGTAGACTGCGAGAAAAAGAACATATTGGGTATATTCTCTACTTACACAATAGTAGTTTACGGCGAATAATAGTTTAGCTAATTATTATCAATGTCATAAATATCTGATATTTGTGCTGTGTCATAGATATCAGATATTTTTTATCTTTGCCATTATGAAGAAGATACTTATACTATTGATTTGCCTTGTTTCTATCTCTGTGTCGGCACAGAGCTTGAAAGGATTTTATGTTCAAGCCGCTCACGAAAGCGGTCAGATATTCTTTGTCTTCCCACAAAAGATGAAGGTCAGCGAAACGAACATTAAGGTGAAAGCATCTAAACTACTGTATGACTACACACACTTAACTTCTGAAAACGAAGTAAGTATGCTCTCTACCGTAACCATAAACCAGTCGTCATCATTCGATGCTGTGTGCATCAATTATTCAGACGGAGTTACTGAGAAATATGACCTAGAGAAGATATACGTCAAACCTAAATCTTCGAAATGGCAATATAGAGTTAGGGCAACAATACCACTAGAAAAGATTAAGAAGATATACTCGTCAGACCAGCCATTCTCTTTAACCTATCTGTCTGCCGACGGCAAAATGCAGATAACATATAAAGACAGTCCATCACGATGGAACAAGATAAAACCTAAGTTTCAGAAGGTTTTGTTCCTAATCGATAGCAATAAATAGACTATATAATAGTTTTTTAAGCATAAAGGCAACTTAATATCAGTACGATTTTAAGTTGCCTTTTTTCGTTTATCGTTACTGCTTGTCAGATAAACTATAAACTATCTCGAGATGTGACTTTACCGTTGTCTTTCCATTATGAGCCTGCACTTATGTAAGACTTTACATACTTCCTGTCTAAACAACTCTATAACTAAGAACTCACTATACACAACTTATTTTCAAACTATATACAGCTGACTTTCAAACTATATATAACTAAGAATTAAATCATATATGGTATGCAAACTGACTGTATATGTTTTAGAAATAGACTGAGAGTGATGTGGTTTTATATATAAATAATGGTGCAGTTTATAGACTATCAATTAGACCTAAACAAAGTAAAAATGCTAACTTTGTTGTGCATTGTAAAGACAAAATATAATCATGAACGACAAGAACGAAATGCTAATATATCAGTCTACTGACGGACAAATAAAGGTAGATGTGCGCTTAGACAACGAGACAGTTTGGCTCTCTGCCGACCAAATGGCTACACTTTTTGGAAGAGATAAATCTACCATTTCAAGGCACATAAAGAATATCTTTGATGAAGGAGAACTTAACTTTTCTTCAGTTGTTGCAAATTTTGCAACAACTGCTTCAGATAACAAAGTATACCAAGTAGATTACTACAATCTTGATGTAATTATATCTGTTGGCTACCGTGTGAAGTCTATTCAGGGCACTCAATTTAGAATTTGGGCTACACAAAGGTTGAAAGAGTATATAATAAAAGGGTTTACACTCAATGATGATAGATTAAAGACAGGTTCATCATATAATTACTTCAAAGAGCTTTTAGATAGAATTAGAGATATAAGATTATCAGAAAGGGTATTCTATCAGCAGATTAAAGATATTTATGCTACAAGCATTGACTACAATCCGTTAGACGAAATAACACAAAAGTTCTACAAAGAAGTTCAGAACAAACTACTCTGGGCAGTTAGTGGAAAAACAGCTGCAGAACTAATATACTATCGCTCTAATGCGGAGTTACCACTAATGGGGCTGACATCAACAGAAAAGGTAGGGAAAGTAACAAAAGCTGACATTAAAATAGGCAAGAACTACCTTAAAGAGGAAGAAATAAACATATTGAAACTGATAGTAGAACAATTCTTAGCTTATGCTGAAGCGCAGGCAATGGCAGAAAAGCCTATGTACATGAGAGATTGGGCTGAGAAACTTGGTCTTATTCTCACTATGAACGACAAAAATATTCTTGACCACGCAGGTAGCATATCTCACAAGTTAGCCATAGCTAAAGCTGATGATGAGTATGATAAGTATAAACAAAAAGAAAGACTTTTAGAACGTTTAGAGAGCATAAAAGAGCTTGAGAAAGACCTAAAACAATTGGGGAAATCAAAGAAAAACAAGAGTAAAGAATAACTATCATAAAGTGAGATACACTCACATGCTTTTCAAACTATATACAGCTGACTTTCAAACTATATATAACTAAGAATTAAATTATATACAGTGTGTTCGCAAACTGTGTATGGTTTAGATTTGCGTTGATAGCTAAATGTTAGTAGGGGAGTTAGTGTTGTGAGGCTAGGTAGCCTATAACTTGCTAATAATAAATAACTAACCAAAGAGCGAAAAAGAAGAAGACAAACGTCAAACAGCCAGTGCCTGTGTGTTGGTTGTTGGCTTTTGCTTGCTGGTTATAGTCTCTTGCAGGCGGGGTGTTGCTATACGCATTGTTGTCGGTGTACGGCTGTTCCTCAAACAAATCGTCAAGTTCGCCTGTGTTTTGATTGTGGTCGTAGTCGCTCCACATATCTTCTGTTGGGTCTTCTCCGTAGTTCATTTTCCGATAAAGTTATATTCAGAGGGCAAATCTAAACATAATAGTCTTAAATAGAGAACTAAGTGCTTAGAAATTAGTGTGACTTGTTGTCTTTGTGATATATAAAAAGAAACTGTCCTAATTACGAATTATAGGACAGTTTCGTGTGTTTGTTTTGCAAGTTGTTTATTACCATTGCTAAAAGTGGAGCTGGAGGGAGTCGAACCCTCGTCCGAACGAGGAAGCAATATGCTTTCTACACGCTTATCTTTGCCTAAGTTTTCGAGTAAAAGCAGAACCAAAGCCATCAACTTTTACCTTATCCTCTAAATTTTCATCACACTCTCGAGGCAGAGCGCAACTATCTCCGATATTACCGCACCGCTTAGTCTGATTGCTTCGGAGCAACAGCGTCAGAGCGATGTCTTGTTCTGGCACCTTGTGCCTGAATTAAGCTAATCTACTGTACTTCGATTAAGCAGCAAGAGCGTAATTATTTTCGCCAGATAAATCTTTTGAACATTGAGATTATAGTGGTAACAATTCAACCCACTGCGTGCTTACATACCGATTCTACCCGCCGTCAAAACCAATCAACCCCAAGTATGTTCGGACTGCAAATATACGCACTAAAGCGTTTATCTACCAAATGTTGCTGTCTTTTTTATTGTTTGAGCGTTCTAGACGTGTGGTCATAAAGCTTTGATATTATGAGTCTTTGTGATGTGAAAAGGTGTGGTTTGAGAAGATGTTGTGCGTGTTTTACTAACAACTGATGTATGGTTTCACGGGGTGTTGTATATAGCTGTCTTTCAGCTTATATATCGTGGGGTTGGTAAACTATATATATCTGACTTGCAAACAGTATATAGCTGATTTCTGAATTATATATAGTCAATAAGTCAGCCATATATGGTTTGCAAGTCTGATACATGTATCCTAGTTCTACCTAATGCTAGTATAGTTGCTTTGTGATATTATTCTGTTAATTCTCCTAAATGTAGTTCTCCTCTTACTGCAACTATTGTTAGCTCTTCACCCTCTTTGCCCTCATCTTCGTGAGTTATTATGTAGGTTGTGTATTCTTTCTTTTTCTCGTTTTCTGTGTATCTTATTATGTATACTACTTCATCATCGTCAATAGTATTTAATAATACCTCTGCTTTTTTGTCTTTACCGCTAATTATGTCTTTGAATATATCAAGTATCTTTTTTATAGATTCTCGATTTTCAGTTTCTATAACGTGCATACCTTTGAACTTCTTTAGTCCTAGCTTTTCCTCTCCTACTTCAATATTAACCAAAGCTTTATCTATTCCGAGTTTAGCCATGAATTCAGAAATGTGTGTGTATTCCACTCCTGGCATTTTAGCTATCTTTTTATAGTCAATGTTTTGTGCTTTAACGACAAATGTTGTTGCACACGCCAACACTACAATCATTGTAAGTCTGGCAAGGGTTTGTTTTAAGTTTGTTGTTTTCATAATCGTGTTGTTTATATTTTGTTGTTAGACATAATTTTGTTCAGTTTACTCATCTTGTTGTTTATGTTTTTAATTTTTGTTTCTACTTTGTTTGTTTGCTTTTCGTATAGTGCCAACGCCTTGTTGTATTTAGCGAAAGCCTTGTTTAATGTTTGTTTTGCCTTAGGTGTTAGCTCTGTGTGGTGTGCAAACTCTGCATAGTTCGGCTCAGAGCTATATCTGCTAAGTGCAAACCAACCTATACCGACCGCCAAAACGGCTACTGCCACCGCGCGAACGATGAAAGGAATGATTTTTCTTTTAGGTTTAATCTCTACCGCATTGTTTGTTTCTTGCTCAATGTCTGTTGTTTGTTCTGCTTTGTTTAGTTCTGCCATTTCAAACATTGTGCATATTGTCATGGCGTCAGTATAGTATATAGAGTCTTCTGGCTCATCACACAGCAGAATGTAGAGCTTCATATTTTCTTCTTCGGTTGTTTGTCCGCTGTAATACTTGTCAAGCAGTTTGTCTATGTATTCGTTATTTATCTTCATAGTTGGTATGTGTTTTACAGTCTTATGAAACTTAGTTTTTCTTTCACTTCTTTTCTCATTCTCGAGATAATCACTCTTACGTTTGTTTCTTCAAGATTAAGCTTTTGGGCAATGTCTTTGTTCGAAACATCTTCAAAGTGTGCCATTGTGAACACTGTTTTGTGTGGTTCTTTCTGTTTGTATAACCACTTTTGCAGTATCTGCACTGCTTCTTTTTGTATTGCTTCGTTCTCTGCGTGTGGCTTACGGTCTGCTATCTGAGCTGCAAAGCATTCTTCATCGTCAATAGAGTCGGTATTTTCTTTGCGCTTTCTTATTAGGTCTATGCAGTAGTTTTTTGCTACACGCACAAGATAGGTCTTCGGAAATTGCACCTCAGTGATGTTTTCTCTGCCTTCCCATAGCTTTAGGAATATGTCTTGAGCAGCATCTTCTCCGTCGTCAGCGTTACCAAGCAATATAGTACAGGTGTCTGCAACCAGCTTTCTGTATGGCGAGAACAGCCTCCAGAACTCTTTTTCTCCAGCGGGAGGAAAGCATTGTTGCACCTCTGTTTTATTTTTTGTTTGGGTTATCATTATGTTACAAATAATTCACTTACTAATATATGTGTTTTTCGCTTTGAGTTCACACGGTTTCCAAAGTAAATATAATTTGAAAACAGACTGTATATAGTTTGCTTCTAATTTATATATAGTTGAAAACTAAACTCTATATGGTTTGCAGAAAGGGTTTTCAAGCGTTCTCAGCTCGTTGTGTTATGTTGGGTTGCCGATTGTTGATTGCCCTTTCTGTTTTTATAGACGAAAACGGGGTAAGAATGTTACAAACTATTTGAAGTTTTTGCAGAAAAAGTTTCTTGTTGCTTGATTGGTTTGTTCCTTAAAGCCTATGATATGATTGACAACATAGTCATCTTTTTAGCCTAATTATTAACATATTTCGCTGTTTTAGTGGATATTTAATCTACAAAACGAGTAACATAGGAAAAAGAATTGTGGCAATATTTGTTTTTAGCAGGCATTTAATTAGTTTTGTAACCTTTTCTTGTTTTGAACAGTAATGTTTTATGTAATTGTTTTATGAATATTGCTTGACGAGAGAAAGATGATTTTTAATGTGAATGAAGACTAATAAATAAAGGGATTTTTTGGTGAGGAAGAACATATTATCAGCTTTGTTGATTTTGGTGTCGGTGTTTGTTTCGGCACAAGAGGTATGGGAAGAAAATAAATTTAGTGAAGACAAGCTGAGAAAACTAATAGGAACCGTTTCGCCAATGGTGGAATGGACGGGTAACAATGGTGATTGTTTCTATTCTGTTACAGACGGTAATGGCAACAAAACTGTGTATCTGATAGAAAACAAGGGAAGAAAGAAAACCAAGCTGTTTGATAATGGCAGACTGACAGAACTATATAATATTCTAAATAAAACATCTATAAGCGAGGGCGATTTTCAGCCACGTTCGATAGAGTTTCAAGACAAACAAAACATAAGTTTTAGTTTCAGAGTGGGCAGTAAGTATTTTCTGTATAACAGAAAGACTGACCAACTGACTGAACACACTCCTAAAAGAAAAACTCCGGAGAAGGTTATAGACCGAATGACTACTAACGACTCTGTCTTTACTCTTAAAGGCAAGGGGCATAATATAGTGGTGGTCAATAATCTGACCAAAGAGGTTAAGCAGGTCAGCAATGATGGCATTTATCAGCATTCGTATACTTCAGTCAGCAAAGATATTGATAAAGAAAAGTTTACCAATACTCTTGCTCGTTGGATTCCAAACAGTCACACTTGCTATGTTCTTAGAGAAGACGTCAGAAAGGTAGGCGAAATGGGGCATGTAAAGACTATGTCTAGCGGCAGACCTAAGTATATTTCTTATAAGATGGAAGTACCGGGCGATAAGTATGTAACGCAATATGACCTCACACTTTTTAATATTGACAGCGGAGAGTGTGTACGAGTGGACATCAGTAAGTATAAAGACCAAAAGGTGAAGATGGGCAGAGTGGAAGAAGGGGCAATATATTTCACACGTACGAGCAGAACACTCGACACGCTGGAGCTATGCAGAGTGGACACTAAAACAGCTGAGGTAAAAGTGATTGTAAGCGAAATTACACACCCACACATAAACAACATTCTGCATAATTATAGGTTCATCAAAGACGGAAAAGAGATACTTTGGTGGTCGGAACGTAGCGGTATGGGAGCATATTATAGATACACTCGTGACGGTAAATTATTGAACAAAGTAACCCCCGATAACATCGTTGCGGGAAGTATATACAGTTTACATTCAAACCAAGAAGAGTTTATTTATGAAGCATATACAGTTGATATGCAAAATAACTATAACTACCGACACTTCTTTTATGCCACCACTGACGGACGAAAGAATAAGCAGATAACAAAGGGTGTGGGCTATCACAATCTGTTAGTATCGAAAGACCTGAAATATGCAATAGATACCTACTCAAGAGTAGATATGCCACCCGTTATGCAATGGATAGAGGTGGGCAAAGAAAAGAGTGTTAGACAGTTTCATAAGACTGACATAAGCGCAATATACGATTACGGTTGGCAACCACCAAAGAGAATAAAAGTCAAGGCTAAAGACGGTGTTACACCGCTTTATGGACTTATGTATACTCCGACGAATATGGTTGAGGGCAAGAAATACCCTATAATAAGCAACGTATATCCTGGCCCACAGTCTGACCAAATACCCCTTGAGTTCGACCTTGATGATAACGGAAATCAAGACCTAGCAGAGTTGGGTTTCATAGTGATAAACGTTGGCGCACGAGGTAGCTCTCCTTATCGTGGAAAAGACTTTTACTGTCATAGTGTGGGCAATATGATGACCTATCCGCTCGAAGACGATAAGTTCGTGATTGAAGAACTAGCCAAACAATATGACTTCATAGACATAAACAAAGTTGGCATTTACGGACACTCTGGCGGAGCTTTTATGACCGTTTCGGCAATGTTGTCATACCCCGATTTCTATAAGGTTGCAGTGGCAGCATCAGGAAATTATGACAATAATATATACGTCAGAGAGTGGGGAGAGATGTATCAAGGAGTGGAAAGAAAAGTCAATCCTAAGACAAAGGAAGTAGAGTTCAGTTGCGTGTGTCCTACACCTATTCCGCTAGCAAACAGACTTAATGGCAAACTTCTGATAGTTTCGGGCAGTGCAGATAAGAATGTAAACATAGCATCTACTATGCGTTTGGTCAATGCCTTTATCAAAGAAAACAAAATGATAGACATGATGATTATACCAGATGCTGACCATGCAGTTGCATCGCCATACTATTACAAGATGATAAGGAAGTATTTCAAAGAAAACTTAAAATAAAAATCACTTACAAACAATATTATTAATGGTTCATAAATAGAATTACATGAGACAAAACAATTTATTCTACAAACTATTTCTATTTAACCTGTTTCTGTGTTTTGCAGTAACAGTGACGGCACAATCTACCCCCATAAAGGTAAGCGGGGTTGTCTTAGACCAAGACAAACAACCACTATCGTATGTGGCAATAGAAATTATAGATAGAGGAGTGAAACAAATCACAGCTACAAATATTGACGGAGAGTTTTCTCTAACTGTCAATAAAGATGCAGTTCTTAAATTCTCGTTTCTCGGAATGAGAACAGTTGAAAAAACAATAAAGAGAGCTGACTCGAAAATGATAGTTATCCTAGAAGATGAGTCTACTATGTTAGACCAAGTAGTAGTAATGGGGTATATGACAACTACTAAAAGACGTTCTACGGGTTCTGTTGCAACAATGACAGAGAAAGACTTGAAACAACTTCCAACAAGCGGACTTGACATGAAAATGCAAGGCAAAATTGCGGGAGTTGATATTAAGGCTGTGTCTGGACAACCAGGTAGTACGGCAAAAATAAGAATACGTGGAGTCAATACCATAAGTGGCAACGCGGAACCTCTATGGGTTGTAGACGGAGTTCCTTTGGAAAGAGATGTGGTTTCAGTAAAAGGGAAAGACTTGGCAAGCATATTTGCAAACGGAGTAGCAGGAATCAACCCTAACGACATAGAGAACATAACCGTGCTTAAAGACGCTTCGGCAACAGCTATATACGGTTCGAGAGCTGCTGGTGGTGTGATTGTGGTCACAACAAAGCAGGGTAAAGCAGGGAAATTAAGAGTCGGATATTCTAATAATATCAGTGTTGCGTCTGCTCCTCCTCGCTCAGCAAATCTGATGACGTCAAAAGAAAAGTTGGCTTGGGAGAAAGAACTTTGGGAAGAGTTTTCTGAAAA
>JAUMWZ010000046.1:0-7517 GCA_030529405.1 Bacteroides sp.
GGTATGTTTAATTCTTTAGCCAAACCTTTCAACGAACGAGATATAACACTCACTTCTTCTTGACGACTACCAAATGACATTCCACTAGCATTCATCAACTGCAAGTAGTCAATGATTATAATCTTCACTCCATGTTCTTTTACCAATCGTCGAGCTTTGGTGCGTAGTTCAAAGACAGACAATGAAGGAGTGTCGTCAATATAAAGAGGTGCGTCATTAAGCTGCCTTAATTTGTAATCAAGCTGTTGCCACTCGTGAGGAGCTAACTGTCCGCTCTTGATTTTTTCACTCTCTATTTCGCAAACATTAGAAATAAGACGATTAACAAGCTGAACATTACTCATTTCGAGAGAGAAAACAGCAACAGGATTTCTATAATCTACAGCTATATTCTTAGCCATTGAAAGCACAAAGGCGGTTTTTCCCATCGCAGGACGTGCAGCTATAATTATCAAATCGGAGTTTTGCCACCCGTGAGTCATCTTGTCTAGCTTAGTAAATCCACTTTCAAGTCCACTCAAACCGTCACTTCTTCTGGCTGCTTTCTCTATCATTGCATACGCTTCCTTTATTACCGGATAAACATGAGTATAGTCTTTTTTCATGTTTTGTTGCGATAGTTCAAACAGCTTTCCTTCTGCCTCTTGCATCAAGTCATCTACATCGGTAGATTCGTCAAAGGCTTTTGTCTGTATGTTGCTTGAAAAAGAGATAAGATTACGAGCTACAAACTTTTGAGCAATTATTCTTGCGTGGTATTCAATGTGTGCAGACGATGCGACCTTACTACTTAATTGTGCAATATAAAAGTGTCCACCAGATTCCTCCAAATTACCTTGTTTTGTAAGTTGTTCTTTTACGGTTAGAATGTCTATAGGACTTTGTTCTACTGCCAACTTAGTTATGGCTTCATATATAAGCTGATGTCTTTTGTCGTAAAAAGATGCTGGTTTGAGTATTTCTGAAACTAACGAATAGGCATCACGCTCTATCATTATTGCACCAATAACGGCTTCTTCAAACTCTTTTGCTTGTGGTTGAAGTCTGCCATAATCTGTCAGCACCTCTGCATCTTTCTTTTTTGTAGTCTTGTATGTTCTCTTTTGTTCCGCCATTTTTCAGATTTTTTCTTTATATGACCTTGTTTCTTTGTGCAAAGATATAACCGTCATACTGATAAGTAATATATTATTTGTATTACTTTTGTCATAGTTATGAACAAAAGTATATATAGTTTGTAAATAAACTGTATATAATCAACTTCTTAACTATATATCACTGAAAAGACAACTATATATAATTTGAAAATAGAAAGAATATGGTATGTTTTCCAAATGCTAAGATAAACATCGGACTTAATATTACAGAGAAAAGAAAAGACGGCTATCACAACTTAGAAACTATGTTCTACCCCATTACACTTGAAGATAGTTTGGAAATTATTGTAAGTGAGAACAGCGAAACGCCGTATAAACTTTTTGTAAATGGCACAGAAGATTTATCAATAATAAACGACAACATAGTCACTAAAGCATATCAATCTATAAAGAACGATTATGACATTCCGCCAATAGAGGTTTACCTTACCAAACAAATACCTCATGGTGCAGGACTTGGTGGTGGTTCTGCAGATGCTTCTTTCATGCTAAAGCTGATGAACGATAAGTTTAGCTTGGGAATAAGCAATGAGGATTTGGAGGTTAGAGCAGGAAAGATTGGTGCTGATTGCCCTTTCTTCATACGCAACACACCTACCCTTGCATACGAAAGAGGCGATAGATTTAAGGCAATAGATGTTTCGCTTTCAGGATATAACATATTGCTAATAAAACCAGACATACATATCTCCACAAAAGAGGCTTTTGATGGTATAGCTCCTTCTAAAGAAAAGGTGGGGGTAATAGAGAAATATGTACAAGGCGATATAAAAGAGTGGAAAAATAATATAACTAATGATTTTGAGAAAACAGTATTTGCCCTTTATCCTGAATTAGAGCAAATTAAAAACAGACTATACGAAATGGGAGCCGTATATGCTTCAATGAGCGGAACAGGTTCTACCATTTATGGTTTGTTTGATACTGAAATAGAAAATCAAGTAAACATAAATGAGAATTACTTTATATATAAATCAGAACTAAAGTAAACACAGTTTAGAAAATGAGTAAGAAGATATATGCAGGCAGATATATGCCAGAAGGATACAGCGATGAAGTAGAAAGAAAAGTACAATCATTCAGAAAGCAAAACATTAAAGTTGCACCACGACACATTATAAAGACACACGCTCAGATAGAGGCAATAAAAGAGAGTGCAAAGATAAACACTGCCCTACTAGACTTCCTTTCAGAAAACATAAAGGAAGGAATTTCTACTCACGACTTGAACGAGATGGCGCATAAATTCACTATTGATGCGGGTGCAATTCCTGCTCCTTTGAACTACGAAGGGTTTCCAAAAAGCATTTGCACAAGCATAAACGAAGTGGTTTGTCACGGTATTCCAAACAAGAAAGATATACTAAGAAACGGAGATATAATAAACATCGACGTGTCTACAATATACAAAGGATACTTCTCTGATGCTTCCCGTATGTTTATGATTGGTGAGGTAAGCCCGGAAAAGAAAAGGCTTGTTGAAGTTACCAAAGAGTGCTTGCTAATAGGTATTGAAAAGGCTAAACCTTGGGCTAGGTTGGGCGACATAGGAGCAGCTATACAAAATCATGCAGAGAAAAATGGATATACCATAGTGAGAGAGCTTTGCGGACATGGTGTAGGACTGAAGTTCCACGAAGACCCAGAAGTAAACCACTACGGAAAAGCTGGCACAGGAATGATGTTAGTACCTGGTATGATATTCACAATAGAACCAATGGTAAATATGGGAAAGAGAAACATCTTCATAGATGAAGATGACGAATGGACAGTTATTACTGAAGATGGTATGCCATCAGCACAGTGGGAACATATGATATTGATTACCGAAACGGGAAACGAAATGCTTTCTTGGTAGAATATACTTTTTGCGTAACACGGCAGTCATAAACTGACTATTCGTTGTGTTTGATAAATAGAATATTGTTTTAACTGCTCTCTTTAGCATTATATATTTACTGTTTGTAGAGGACATATTTACATCTTATAAACTGTATATGTTTTAATTGCAGATTGTATATTGTTGATTCGTAAATCATATATAGTTTGAAAGCAGACTATATACAGTTTACTTTAGAACAAAAACATAAACAAGAAGTGGACTTATATAGTATATTTCAGAGATATACTGTTTTGTGAGCAGTAACAAATACAAGGAAGAAGAAAAGATATGTGAATATATCTACGGCAAAAGAGATTTTGAAGCAAATAATAACATCGTATTAAGGTGATACTATTTACACTTATCAAATCAGTGAGCATAAAAAAAGCGTAAGAATATCTTTAATGATAAACTTACGCTTTCTTATTTCTTTTCAAGAATATTACTTCATCAAACTTTCAATCTCAGCATATTCTTTTTCCATATTTAAGTTATAGTAAATTCTGTAAAGTCCTTGCAACCACAAAGATTGTTTATCTGGCTCCAACTCTCTAGCCTTTTCATAGAATGGACGAGCAAGATCATACATCTGTTTAACCTTTTCATTGATCTCCTTGTATTTAGGATCTTTCATATCAGAAGGCATTGTTTCTGCCAAATCTTGAGCCTTCATAACATAAGCAAGACCAATGTTAGAGTAAGCATCTGCATATTCAGGGTCTATTTCTATTGTCTTTTTGTAGAACTCAATAGCATCGTCATACTTCTTAAGGTTGTGGAACAAGAACGCCTTAATATAAAGACCTAACTTGTTATTAGGGTTTGCAGCAACCATCTTGTCAGCAACTCCCATAGCTTTCTCTATTTGTCCTTTGTTTGTGTAGATATCGACAAGATTTGCTAAGAAATAGTCGTGAGCAGGGAATGTTTCTGCACCTTGGTTTAGTATTTCTAAGAACTTAATTGTGTCTTTCTTTGCCTTGTATGCTTCAGCCAAAGTTTGAAGAGCAAACTTTCCGTTTTCTGGCTCATTAACAGCTGTCGGAGCATATTTGATTACTGCTTCTTGGTTTCCTACCCTATCTGCCGCAAGAATAGCATAGAATGCTATTTGTGGAAGAAGAGTGTCAGTAGCAGCAATGTTGCTTTCTGCTAACATATCATAGCTTGCAGATTCAACATAAGCTCCAAAGAATTTCAAAGCATCTTCATTCCTACCCATATTATAGAAGTGTACACCTCCATTTATAAGTTGTGGACGCTCAGAAATAAGTGTAGCTGCATTTGCTTTTCTAAACTTATTCTTAATTTTTCCTTTTTCATTTGGAATTTGAGCCAACTTATCACATTGGTTGTAATAGTGGAACATGTTAAGTATGCTGTTATATGCTCTAACAGTGTCATACTTAGTTCTCAAGAAAGCCTTCTTTATCTCTTCATCATAGTATTTTTTAGAAATAAATCCAGCAACGTCCCATGTCTCAGGCATATTCTTGGTTTCCGGATTAACCATAGCTTCCTTAATCAAAGATTCAGCCTTATTAAAATCTGGGTTAGTACCGTTAGCTATTGATTTAGCTTGCTTTACAGACTTAACCTGTGCAAAACCAGTACCCAAAGCTAATAGGCACAATGCAGTAGCAAATAATAGTTTTTTCATAATTGCTCGCGTTTTTAGTTTATTATTATCGTTTGTTGTATTTATAATTATTCCTCATTAGATGTTTCAACAGAATCGTTATCTGTGTTAGCATCTACAATATCGGTTTCATCACTTATTATGTTACCTTCAATTTCTTCTTGTGGAACTTCGTCTTCAAGACTTTCTGTGGTTACTTTACATACAGAACCGATTTGGTCATTTCTCTTTTCAAGGTTAATCAATCTTACACCTTGAGTTGCACGACCCATAATTCTAACATCAGAAACCTTTAGCCTTATCGTTATTCCAGATTTGTTGATAATCATCAAGTCATTATCGTCGGTAACAGTCTTTATCGCTACAAGTTTACCTGTTTTATCAGTGATGTTTATAGTCTTAACACCTTTACCGCCTCTGTTAGTCTTTCTGTAGTCTTCTATTTCTGAACGTTTGCCGTAACCTTCTTCAGAAACCACCATTATAGACTCTGCTTTCAGGTCTTTTACGCATACCATTCCTACAATTTCATCATCATCTCCGTCAAGGCTCATACCTCTTACTCCGGTAGCTGTACGTCCCATAGTTCTAACAGCTGCTTCATGGAAACGTATAGCACGACCATTTCTGTTTGCCATAACTATTTCATTGTTTCCATTTGTCATTCTAACTTCGATAACACTGTCGTCTTCTCTGATACTGATAGCGTTTACTCCATTCTGACGTGGTCTTGAGTATTGTTCCAATAGTGTTTTCTTTATAACCCCTTTCTTAGTACAGAACACGACATAATGACTGTTTATGTAGTCAGAGTCTTCAAGGTTTTTCACTCTTAGATATGCTGTTACCACATCGTCTGAGTCTATATTCAAGATGTTTTGTATAGCCCTACCCTTTGCATTCTTACTTCCTTCCGGTATTTCGTAAACTTTCAACCAGTAACATTTACCTTTTTGTGTGAAGAACATCATAGTGTTGTGCATTGTAGCAGGATATATGTGTTCGATGAAGTCTTCATCTCTTGTATCCGTTCCCTTAGAACCTACCCCTCCTCTATTCTGAGCTCTAAACTCAGCTAAAGGTGTTCTCTTAATGTATCCAAGGTGAGATATGGTAATAATCATTTCGTCATCAGAATAGAAGTCTTCTGGGTTGAATTCTTCAGAAGAGTAGACTATCTCCGAACGTCTTTCATCTCCAAATTTTTCTTTAATCTCATTTAGCTCGTCTTTTATAACTCCCTTGCAAACTTCTTCATCTGACAATATGCTCTCAAGATACTTGATTTGCTTCATTATTTCTTCATATTCGTTATGAAGTTCCTCTTGAGCTAGGTTTGTAAGCTGTCTTAACCTCATATCAACAATAGCTCTTGCTTGAATTTGGGTCAAGTTAAATCTTGCCATCAAGTTTTCTATTGCTTCATTAGGTGTTTTAGCAGCTTTGATTATTCTGATAACCTCGTCAATGTTGTCTGATGCGATTATGAGTCCTTCAAGTATATGTGCTCTTTCTCTAGCCTTTTGAAGTTCAAACTCTGTTCTTCTTATTACTACTTCGTGTCTATGTTCTACGAAATATTTAATAAGGTCTCTCAGATTAAGAGTTCTTGGTCTTCCGTTTACCAATGCTACGTTATTGACACCGAAAGATGTTTGCAATGCAGTCATTTTGTATAGCTTATTCAAAACAACACTAGCGTTTGCATCTCTCTTTATATCTATAACGATGCGCATACCTTCTCTATCTGACTCGTCATTAGCATTGGAGATGCCTTCAATTCTTTTTTCTGCTGCAAGTTCAGATATATATTTTATAAGGTCTGCTTTATTTACGTTGTATGGTATTTCTGTTACCACAATTTTGTCGTGATTAGCTCCTGCTTCTATTTCTGCTCTTGCTCTCATCACAACTCTACCACGTCCTGTTTCGTATGCTTCTTTAACTCCGCTCATACCGTATATGTATCCGCCAGTCGGAAAATCTGGTGCTTTCACATACTTCATAAGCTCTGCCACTTCAATATCAGAGTTTTCAATGTAAGCTATACAAGCATTTATTACCTCTGTAAGGTTATGTGGTGGCATGTTTGTAGCCATACCTACAGCGATTCCAGAAGTACCATTAACCAAAAGGTTAGGTATTCTTGTTGGCATCACTACTGGTTCTTTCAGTGTGTTATCAAAGTTTGGAGTGAAATCGACTGTTTCTTTATACAAGTCGTCCATCATTGCTTCTCCCAACTTATTAAGACGTGCTTCTGTATAACGCATTGCCGCTGGGCTATCTCCATCTACTGAACCGAAGTTTCCTTGTCCATCTACTAAAGGGTATCTCATAGCCCACTCTTGAGCCATTCTTACCATAGCAAAATAAACAGAACTATCGCCGTGTGGGTGATATTTACCCAAAACTTCACCTACTATTCTTGCTGACTTCTTGTATGGTTTGTCAGAACGGTTTCCCAATTCCATCATTCCATAAAGTATTCTTCTATGCACTGGCTTAAAGCCATCTCTCACATCAGGTAAAGCTCTTGACACAATCACCGACATAGAATAGTCTATATACGATGATTTCATCTCATCCTCAATGTTTATCTTTATAATTTTGTCTTGTTCAAGCATTTGAAAAGATTATTACGTTATACTTCCTTAGTGATTACTAAATAATATGCTAAAGTAGTGTTTTTGAATGAAACACAAAAGTTTTTAATCATAAAGTTTACATATATGCTTGGTCAGAAGACTTGCAAACGTACAAACTCTAACTTTTAGCTATTTATAAACTGTATATAACTGACTTGCAAACTGTATATGGTTTAGATGACAACTGTATA
>JAUMWZ010000046.1:7617-9833 GCA_030529405.1 Bacteroides sp.
TAAACTGTATATAACTGACTTGCAAACTGTATATGGTTTAGATGACAACTGTATATAACTTGTTTCTTATTCATATATAGTTTGCTTCAGTAGTCATGCTGTAAGTTTTGACAGGTGTATATAATGGTGGGAAGAAAAGAAAAGGATTATGAAAAAGATTATGTGTGTTTTCTACTTCTTATAATATGTTTCGCAAGAGAAAGTTTGTCACTCAACAACTCGTTTGTTACAAAATTGGACGCATTGTATAAAAACAACAATCCCCCTTTATTGATGTTTCAACAAAGGGGGATTGTCCACTATGATGTATTTCTAAATCGTCTGTTACAAATCATCTTCTAGGGCTGTACTCTTAGCATAAGCTGTACTCTTAGCCTCAAAGAAGTCTGTTTTAACCATGTTTGCATTAGAGTATTGAGAAACCCAATTCATCGTTTCTGGTTCCTTCTGATTGTCTTCATACAAGCGACTGAATCCTAAGCTTGTCCATCTAAGGTTTCCTAAGTATCTGATGTAATCGTGTATCATACTCTTATTTAATCCTTGTATGTTATCTCCTATAACGTATTGTCCCCAGTCTATTTCTTGCTGAACACCTTCTCTCATCATATCTTCATACACCTTTATCTTGTCTGGTGTGAATAGACTTGGTTCTTCTTTTTTAAGCTCAAGTATGATGTTTCTAAACAACCACAAGTGAGTGTTCTCATCTCTGTTTATGTATCTAATTTCTTGTGCCGAGCCAGACATCTTGCCGTTTCTAGCCAAATTATAGAAGAACATAAATCCACTGTAAAAATATATTCCCTCCAGAATGTAGTTAGCTATAAGAGTTTTCATCAATGTAAACCCATCTTGGCTCTCTTGAAACTCGTTGTAGCAATTACCTATGAATGTGTTTCTTCTCAATAGATGTTCGTCTGTCTTCCATTGATAAAGTATCTCATTGCGCTCTTCTGGACTACAAATGCTATCTAACATATAACTGTAGCTTTGACTGTGAACGCACTCTTGAAAGGCTTGTATGTGTAAACAAAGATTTACCTCGTTGGCAGTAATATATTCGCTTATCGTAGGAAGATTATTGCTTTGCAAAGAATCTAAGAATACGAGAAAACTCAAAATCTTATCGTATGCAACCCTCTCAGCTTTGTCTAGCTTAGGGTAATCTTTAGTGTCTTGAGTGAGGTTTATCTCTTCTGGAATCCAAAAGTTATTCATTGCTTGTCTGTACCAGTCACTTACCCACTTATACCTCATGTTATTGAAGTCATTCAGGTTAGTGGTGTTACCTCCAATCATTCTTCTTTGTAAAATCTCTGTATCTCCCTCAGGATTAAACAAAGCATTCTTTTTAAGTTTTATCGCATTCATAGTTATGTGTTTTTTATATTAAGAAGCACAGCTTTCACATTCTTCAACCTCCAAAGACTTACCTCTTACGTAGTACATCGTCTTTACCCCAGATTCCCACGCTAATAAGTATAGGTTAAGAAGCTGCCTCATGCTGAAATCATTTGTTATATATATATTCAAACTTTGAGATTGGTCTATGTGAGTTTGACGTATACCTGCCGCCTTAATACTCCATTCTTGATTTATTAAATATGCTCCTTTGTAAAGCCAAAGTGTCTTGTCTGATAAAGCAGGGGCTACTCTCGGAAGCATAGAACCCTTCTTTTCTTCCAAGAAATATCTCTTCATTACTGGGTCAATACCAGCCGTTGTACCTGCAATAATACCAGTACTACTGGTTGGAGCGATAGCAAGTAAATATGCATTTCTCATTCCATTTTCCGCAACTTCAGAAGCCAACTTTTGCCATTTTTCTGAGGTGTATCCACGTTTAGAGAAGTATGCACCCGTGTGCCAATCACTACCTTCAAACAAAGAATACTTACCTTTCTCTTTAGCTATATTACAGCTAGCCTCTATTGCAGCGTAGTTTATAGTCTCAAATATCTTGTCAGCAAACTTTAAGTGGTCTTCACTTTCCCATGAAATTCCCCTTATTGCTAGCGCATGGTGATATCCCATTACCCCCAAGCCAATACTTCTAAACTTGTTATTTGTAATCTTTGCGTACGGAGTTGGATAAAAGTTCAGGTCTATAACGTTATCTAATGCCCTAACAACAGTAGATACCTTTTCTCTCATCTTCTCTTCGTCTTCAAGTGGAAGTTTACCCAACGAAAGACTAGCCAAGTTACAAACAA
>JAUMWZ010000047.1 GCA_030529405.1 Bacteroides sp.
CCACCGCCACAAAGAACACTGTCCACGTAAGCATAGAAAGAAAATATTGCACCATGGTAAAGCTTGAGATGTTGAGAACTCTTAGCAACAGCTTCGAACTGAATGCTGTGAAACGATTCAATCCATACTTTACAGCATCAATCTTAATGTATGTGTAGACAAAAAAGAACAACACAGACGTTGCCTCTGATATAACAGATGCCAATGCAGCACCTTTTATACCCATTTCTGGCATACCAAAATGTCCGAATATTAAAGTATAGTCGAGAAAAACATTAACCACCGCCATCACAAGCGCATTTATAATAAGCACTTTTGTACGTGTAATACCGATGTAGAAAGCTCTAAACATGATGTTTATTGCAGAGAAAAAGAAACCGAAGACACGCCAATCTATAAATTCAACAGCACTATTATATACGGCATCTGATGACAACATAAATCGTAAGAAATCATCAGCATAGAGTTGAGAAAGGCTAAAAAGTATGGTAGAGATTAACAGCAGAAAGCCCACACCTTGATGAACAACGGGGCCAATATCCTCAAACCTCTGCTCACCATTACGTCGTGAAATGACTATTTGAGAACCAGTGCTAAACCCGAAAGCAATAGTGAAGGCGCATATATAAAACAGTCCACCAATGGCAGATGCTCCAAGAGCAATTTCACTATAATGACCTAAAAAGGCAGTATCTGTTAGATTGATTATATTTTGTGCAAGAAGACTAAGAAGCATAGGGTAACTTATGCTCCAAATTTTCCTATTATTATACATAAAAAAAGCATTACTTTTATCAGGACACAAAAGTAATGCTTTGCAGGCTATTATTATATATAACCTAGTTTATGTTTAGTCTTCATTAACTGTTCATACTAAGTAGAAACTCTTCGTTATTGTCTGTCTTGCTCATTCTATCTTTGATACTGTCCATTGCTTCTACAGGGTTCATGTCAGCTAAGAACTTTCTCAATATCCACATTCTATCTTGTGTGGTCTTGTCAAGCAACAAGTCGTCGCGTCTTGTACTTGATGCAACGATATTTACAGCAGGGAATATTCTCTTATTAGCAATAGAACGCTCGAGTTGCAACTCCATATTACCAGTTCCCTTAAATTCCTCAAAGATTACTTCGTCCATTTTCGAGCCAGTCTCTGTCAATGCAGTTGCTATAATTGTAAGCGAGCCACCGCCTTCAATGTTTCTTGCTGCCCCGAAAAATCTCTTTGGTTTTTGCAGTGCATTAGCTTCAACACCACCCGAAAGCACCTTACCCGATGCAGGAGTAGTAGTATTATATGCTCTTGCCAAACGAGTAATTGAGTCTAAGAAGATAACAACATCGTGTCCACACTCAACAAGTCTTTTCGCTTTCTCCAACACCATTCCCGCAATCTTTACATGCCTGTCTGCTGGTTCATCAAAAGTCGATGCTATAACTTCAGCGTTTACACTTCTAGCCATATCAGTAACTTCTTCCGGACGTTCGTCAATCAGCAACATAATCATATACACTTCTGGGTGATTTGCTGCTATTGCGTTGGCAATTTCTTTCATAAGTGTGGTTTTACCAGTCTTTGGTTGCGCCACAATCAATGCTCTTTGTCCCTTACCAATAGGTGTTATCAAGTCTACAACTCTTACCGATAGTGGGTCAGAGCCATCTCCTTTGCAAAGGTTAAACTTCTCATCTGGGAACAAAGGTGTAAGATATTCGAAAGCAATTCTATCTCTAATGAGCGAAGGGTCTTTGCCGTTTACTTTCAAAATCTTTACGAGTGGGAAATATTTTTCGCTTTCTCTTGGCGGACGTATTACTCCTTCAACCACGTCACCAGTCTTTAATCCCAATGACTTTATTTGTGATGGCGACACATACACATCATCAGGCGATGAGAAGTAGTTATAGTCTGCCGAGCGAAGAAAGCCATATCCATCGTTCATTATTTCTAACACTCCGTGTTGAAGCAACACTTCTCCGAAGTCATAGTCTTCTGCTTTGGTTTTGATTTGTGGTTGATTTGTTTCTGTTTGCTCTACACTTTGGTTTTGATTTCTGCTTACTTGTTTTTGATTTTTTCTATTGTTAGGTTGGAAATTTGTAGAGCCGTTATTTTGTCTTTGCGTTTGTTTGTTTTCTTCTTGTGCTTTTTCTTCTGCCTCTTGCTTTGTTGTTTCAAACTTGGCAATAAGCTCAGTTGGTAGTTCAACCTCTTTCTTCACTTCTATTTGTTCTACCGCAACAAAGTCGTCAGTCTCTGTTTCTGCCTTTGGTTTAGGTTGTTGTTCTTCTTTTTTATTCTTTTCAGCCTCTGCTGTTGTCTTTGTTTTCTTTTCTTCTGCAGAAATTTTTCTTGTTCCAGCCTGCTTACTTTCTTTTTCTTTTACTTTGTCATCGTCTTTACTGCTTTTTTTCTTAGTGGCAGCAGGCTTTTTTTCTTGTTTTTCTTCCACCTTTTGTGGTGTTTGTTCTTTATTTTCTTTTGCCACCTTTTCTTCTTTCTTCACTACTCCTCCTTCTTTAGTGGCAGATATTACTTTCACTTCTTTGTTCGAGTCTACTGCTCTTTGTCTTTTCTTTTTCTCTGGTTTTTTCTCCTCTTCTGTTGTGTTTGCTTTTTTTGTAGTACCTACAATAGCTTGTTCATCAAGAATGGCATACACCAGATTTTCTTTTGTCATTGAGTCAGCCTTCTTTATTTGCATTTCTTTTGCAATAGCCTGAAGTTCTGACAAGCTTTTTTCTTTCAATTGAATTATATTATACATATTGTATAAGTAAAGATTTATTTTTTATTTCTTATATATTACGTTCCACTATAGTAACCTCTTACCACATAAGATTTGATTTACCTCTCCCATTTAGCCTATTACATTTGTTAAATCAAGCAATCACAATTAAAGAAAAAATTATAGGTAAATCTGTTTTTTAGTTGATAAAGAATTCTCCTAACTCCATACTCACACAGAGTTTGATAGTAGAATAGAGATTAGTCAGTGGCAAAAGTATATTTATTTTTTTAATAACCAACTATATTCAATGTTTTTTCTTTTGCCAAGCACGACATAAACAATGCCTTTGCAGATAATATACAGTTTAGAAGTCAGTTATATATGGTTTGCAAGTCAGGTGTATATGGTTTAGATATTGATTATATAGAGTTTGCAAAACACGTGTTATAGAGCTTGAAACACACACATTATTGTCTTGCTCGCACGTATAGACTACTCAACAATAGTGTATATAAGCACTCGTTTTGTGTTGTTGTCCACTCTAAATCTGTTGTCCGTGCGTCTGCCAACGACCCAAGCTATGTCGTTGCCAAAACAAAGCAAATGTTGCTTTGACTTCTCTGTTATCGGCACTTTTTGGTCAGTAAGAAAGTCGCTAACCAGCTTCTTACCCTTCATTCCAAAAGGTATGAACCAGTCGCCAGTTACAAATAGCCTTACTTGCTCATCGCCCCTAATTTTATCTTTGTCGAAGTATGCCACATTCTTGTTGGGGTCTATCTTGAAGTTATCATCAACCTCTACTTCCCGAACGCTAAACTTAGGCTTGCAACACATCTCAACATCTGCCAACGACGAAACGATAAGTCTTTCTCTGTCTTTCAACACTTGCCAACCGTCAGAGCGAAACACTTTGCCCGACTGACTATCTAGCGATTTATATATATTCCTTGTCTGCTGAAAGTTAAATCCTTTATCTTTCAGTATCTCAAACAACAGAGTTTCTGCCTCAGGCTCTTTTTTTATGGCCTCAACGCATATGTCATCTCCTCGTAAGACCCTCTTTTTTGCCTCGTCTATATATATATTATATATCTTGAAAGCAGACATCACATTCTCGGCAGAACGATGTATGTTTTCTTTTGCTCCTGCATTTATCTGCAAAAGCATAGGTATGATGTTCAGCCTTATTTTATTCCTTGCATACTCATCTTCGTTGTTTGTGCTGTCGGTAACATAGTCTTGCCCCTCACAGTCAAGATATTTCAACACCTCATCTCTTGTCATGCAAAGCAGGGGGCGAATAATTCTGCCATTCACAGGCTTTATTCCTGCCAATCCGGCAACACCTGTTCCACGAACAAGGTTAAGCAAAACTGTCTCTACGCTGTCGTCTTTGTGGTGTGCAACAGCAACATAATCCAAGTTGTTGCTACTTCTAATCTCCTCAAACCATTGATAACGCAACTCACGTGCAGCCATTTCTATGGATTGCTTGTTTCTCTCTGCATAGCCAACAGTATCGAAACTAACTTTGTGTAGTTTCACATTCAGCCTTTCGCATAAACTTACCACAAACATTTCATCAGCATCAGACTCATCTCCTCTAAGGTTAAAATTGCAGTGTGCCGCCTCACAATAGTAGCCAAGTGAGTTCATGATGAGCAACAGAGCAACAGAGTCTGCCCCACCGCTCAAACCTATGAGTATCTTGTCTGACTTAGACAAAGGAATATTTTCTGCTATGTAACGAGCAACTAAATCATTCATACACTGCAAAGTTACTCTTGTTAGCCGACATAACATTAAATATCGGCGGAAAATATTCTCGTCAATAGGTTTGCAAACCATATACAGCTTGTTTCTAAACTATATATATCTGACTTGCAAACTATATACAACTGATTTCTGAACTGTATACAGTTTGCAAAGCCACTTTTTACAGTCTTTTAGTTTGTTGTTTATGCTATGTTTGATACTTTTGCAATAATCTAACATTGACATAGGCGTGTTGATAGCAAAACTATTGGTACGCCACGCAAAACCAACATATAACACCACACAAAAAGTTCTGCAAATGAAAGGAATAGTCTTAGCGGGTGGGTCTGGAACAAGGCTTTACCCAATAACAAAGGGAGTGAGTAAGCAACTTCTGCCTATATACGACAAACCGATGATATACTATCCTATCTCGGTGCTTATGCAGGCTGGAATAAGAGATATACTCATTATATCTACTCCAACAGATTTGCCTGCTTTCAAACGATTGCTTGGCAGTGGCTCAGACTATGGCGTACGATTTGAATATGCAGAACAGCCATCGCCCGATGGATTAGCACAAGCATTCATAATAGGAGAAGAGTTTATAGGTAATGACTCTGTATGTTTGGTGCTGGGCGATAATATCTTTCACGGAACAGGATTTACATCTTTGCTCAAAGAGGCTGTCATTGATGCGGAAAACAACAAGGCAACAGTCTTTGGCTATTGGGTAGAAAATCCTCAAAGATATGGTGTGGCAGAGTTTAACAAAGAGGGCGACTGCCTGAGCATAGAAGAAAAACCACAACAACCGAAGTCGAACTATGCGGTTGTGGGACTCTATTTCTATCCTAACGAAGTGGTGCAGATAGCCAAAACGATAAAACCATCGGAGAGAGGTGAGCTTGAAATAACATCAGTAAATCAATCGTTTCTGTCGGCAGGCAAGCTGAAAGTAAAGACACTTGAACGTGGTTTTGCTTGGTTAGATACTGGAACTCACGACTCATTGGCTGAAGCCTCAATATTCATTGAGGTTATTGAGAAACGACAAGGACTAAAAATTGCTTGCTTAGAAGGTATTGCTCACTCGCAAGGGTGGATTGATGACGATAAAATCCGTCAATTAGCTGCACCTATGCTAAACAATCAGTATGGACAATACCTGCTGAAAATGATAGAAAAGAGATAACACTCAGAGGGCAGACAAAGCATATAAAAGGCAAAACGGAAACATCACAGAGCAGAAAGATGAAGTTTATAAAAACAGATATTGAGGGGGTTGTAATCATAGAACCAACTGTTTACGGCGACGAAAGAGGATATTTGTTCGAGTCGTTCTCTTTAAGAGAGTTTACGGAGCAGGTGGGTTGCGTTGAGTTTGTTCAAGAAAACGAGAGCTACTCAAGATATGGTGTTGTGCGTGGACTTCACTTTCAGAAACCACCTTATGCACAAGCCAAGTTAGTGAGGGTTATAAAAGGCAGGGTGATAGACGTTGCCGTAGACATCAGACAAGGGTCGCCAACATACGGAAAACACATTGCTGTGGAGCTAAGCGAAGACAATCATCGACAGATATATATACCACGAGGATTTGCACACGGCTTTGCTGTGCTTAGCGAAGATGTTATTTTTCAGTATAAGTGTGACAACTACTACTGTCCACAAAGCGAAGGTGGCATAGCGTGGAATGATGAACAAATCGGAATTGATTGGCAGTTGCCAACAGCAGACATCACACTGTCCGCCAAAGACAAAGAACACAAAAAACTAAGCGAACAAGACTGCTTTTTTCAATATAACAAAAACGAAAAGTAAACCGTATACAGCTGAGTTGCAAACTATATATCACTGATTTATTGATTATATACAGTTTGCAAGTTGGCAATATACAGATTAGAAACGATATGACTTTCAAGCGAAACATAATTATTACGGGTGGAGCAGGATTTATAGGCTCACACGTTGTCAGACTATTTGTAAATAAATATCCGCAATACAGAATTATAAATCTTGACAAGCTGACCTATGCCGGCTGTTTAGCTAACCTGAAAGATGTGGAAACAAAGCCTAACTATCTGTTTATTAAGGCAGACATCTGCGACTATGAACAGATGAAAGAAGTGATGAGCAAATACGAGGTAGACGGTGTTATCCACTTGGCGGCAGAAAGTCATGTAGACCGCTCTATAACAGACCCTTTTGTGTTTGCAAAGACAAACGTATTAGGAACACTCACACTACTTCAAGCAGCGAGGGTATATTGGGAATCGACAAGAAGTAAATACGATGGCAAACTGTTCTATCATATATCTACCGACGAGGTGTATGGCACACTTGACTTTGACGACAATATGTTTACAGAAGAAACAAAATACGACCCACACAGTCCGTATTCAGCTTCGAAAGCAAGTAGCGACCACTTTGTCAGAGCATATCATGACACCTACAAGATGCCTACAATAATCACAAACTGCTCAAACAACTATGGACCCTATCAGTTTCCTGAAAAGCTAATACCATTGTTCATAAACAACATACGAAAAGGTAAGCCTCTGCCCGTGTATGGCAAGGGCGAGAACGTCAGAGATTGGCTATTTGTGATTGACCACGCTAATGCTATCGACACAATATTTCATCGTGGAAAAATAGGCGATAGTTACAACATCGGAGGACATAACGAGTGGAAAAACATAGACTTAGTAAATCTGCTAGTGGAAACAACAGACAGACTTCTTGGAAACCCTAAAGGACACTCGAAAGGTCTTATCACTTACGTGGAAGACAGAAAAGGACACGACTTGAGATATGCTATAGACAGCACCAAACTGAAAGACGAACTAGGCTGGACGCCTAGCCTGCAGTTTGAGGAAGGATTGGAAATCACCGTGAAATGGTATCTTGACAACGAAGAATGGCTAAAAAACATAACCAGCGGAGAGTATGAAAAATACTACTCGGAGATGTATGACAACAAAATAAAGGCATAAGAAACTAAAAGATTTGCAACATAAGGGATAGAAAAAGGCTTAAACTTTCTATCCCTTTTTTGTTTTGATGGCGTTTGCAAACCATATACAACCTACATGCAAACTGTATATAGTTCAGAAGTCAATTATATATAGCTGAGTTGCAAACTATATATAATGAAAAAAGGCAGTAATAATCACTCAATAATGTAGTCAGTTTTCTATTGTCAGCTATAAGTTATTGTGTATATTTGCAACAGAAATCACTGTAAACAAATACGTAAAATGATTCTTTTCTTTAGAACCACATCTAAAAGCGTGATAGCCGTAGAGAGCAATCACAATCTTACAGAAAACGAGTGCAGTAAACTATGTTGGCTTTTTGGCGAAGCTAAGGTCGAAAACGAAAGTAACCTAAAAGGATATTTCATCGGGCCTAGACGTGAAATGATAACGCC
This sequence comes from Bacteroides sp., assembly GCA_030529405.1. Taxonomy (GTDB): domain Bacteria; phylum Bacteroidota; class Bacteroidia; order Bacteroidales; family Bacteroidaceae; genus JAUMWZ01. The sequence continues at coordinate 7,924 of JAUMWZ010000047.1, forward strand.
TTGGAGTACGAATGCAGTAGAAATAACACAGAACATGGGCATTGAAGGCATAAGCAGAATTGAAGAATACTTTGAAGTAGAAGGCAAGGACGCTAAGCACGACCCAATGCTACAACACTTGTATGGCGGACTTACACAAGACCTGTTTGTAACAAACATCACACCGCAACCAATACAATACATAGATAATATTGAAGAATATAACGAAAAAGAAGGATTAGCTCTTTCGGCAGAAGAAATTCAATACCTGAGAAAGGTGGAAAAAGAACTTGGCAGAAAACTAACCGACTCTGAAGTGTTCGGCTTTGCACAAATAAATTCTGAGCATTGTAGACACAAAATTTTTGGAGGTATATTTGTCATAGACGGAGTAGAACAAGAATCATCTCTGTTTAATATGATAAAGAAAACAACTAAAGAGAACCCAAACAAAATCATTTCTGCATATAAAGACAATGTAGCCTTTGCACAAGGACCAACAGTAGAGCAATTCGCTCCGAAAGACCACTCAAAACCAGACTATTTCGTAATAAAAGACATAGAAAGTGTTATATCGCTAAAGGCAGAAACACACAACTTCCCAACAACAGTAGAGCCTTTCAACGGAGCATCAACAGGTACTGGAGGAGAAATCAGAGACCGTATGGCGGGAGGTAAAGGTGCATGGCCAATAGCTGGTACAGCAGTTTATATGACTTCATACTCACGTATGGAGGAAGAAAAAGAATGGGAAAAAGTACTTCCTGTACGCAAATGGCTTTACCAAACACCTGAACAGATATTGATTAAAGCATCTAACGGAGCATCTGACTTTGGAAATAAGTTCGGACAACCGTTAATCTGCGGGTCAGTTCTTACTTTCGAACACCGTGAGAATAATGAAGACTACGGTTATGATAAGGTAATTATGCTTGCAGGTGGTGTTGGTTACGGAACAAAAAGGGACTGTTTGAAAGGAAGTCCAGAAGCAGGAAACAAAGTAGTAGTATTGGGTGGCGACAACTATCGCATAGGTCTTGGCGGTGGCTCAGTATCGTCTGTTGACACAGGACAATATAGTAGCGGGATAGAACTTAACGCCGTGCAAAGAGCAAATGCAGAAATGCAGAAAAGAGCAAACAATGTTGTAAGAGCACTATGCGAGGAAGAAAACAACCCGATAGTTTCTATACACGACCACGGCTCTGCAGGACACGTAAACTGTTTATCGGAATTGGTGGAAGAATGCGGTGGTAAGATTGACATGAGTAAACTTCCAATAGGAGATAAAACACTATCGGCAAAAGAAATAATAGCAAACGAGAGCCAAGAAAGAATGGGTCTTCTAATAAAAGAAGAAGCTATTGAACACGTACGCAAGATAGCTGAAAGAGAAAGGGCACCTATGTATGTGGTTGGAGAAACTACTGGCGACAAGAGATTCTCGTTTGAACAAGCTGACGGGGTTAAACCGTTTGACCTTGCAGTAGAGCAAATGTTCGGTTCATCTCCTAAGACTTACATGCACGACACAACAGTAGTGAGAAACTATGAAATGCCTACTTACGAAGCTAAAAACCTTGACCAATATGTGGAAAATGTATTACGATTGGAAGCAGTAGCTTGTAAGGACTGGCTGACAAATAAAGTAGACCGCTCTGTTACAGGTAAGGTTGCACGCCAACAATGCCAAGGAGAGTTGCAACTTCCACTTAGTGACTGCGGTGTTGTAGCACTAGACTACCGTGGAGTAAAGGGTGTGGCAACATCAATAGGTCATGCTCCACAAGCAGCACTAGCTAATCCAGAGGCTGGCTCAGTACTCTCTGTGGCAGAAGCATTGACAAACATCGTGCTAAGTCCGCTTGAAGGAGGAATAAAGAGTATATC
>JAUMWZ010000048.1 GCA_030529405.1 Bacteroides sp.
GGCATAGCCCAGTTTTTTGTAGAACGATGCACTTATTTCCGCCTCATTCAGTCGCTCTATTATCTTTGCAGATATAGAAATGTACTCTGTCCAACGTTTCTTTTTGAAGTAGAAGTTAGATATTAGCATCAAACTCTTAGTGTCAAACAAGATGTTTGATAGATAGTCTAGGTTGTAAAGCTCTACTGTTTCGTTGAAAATGTTAGTAAATTCCTTACCGAATGAATATTGTTTCACGAAACGATAAAGGTCTTGCAGATAGCATTTAACTACATTTTTCTTGCCACCTTTGAAGCCTTGCTTACCTAGAAATTCTTCAAATTCCTCTGTGTCTACACTCATCTCCTTGCCATTTGCTAATCCAATGAACATGTTTTCTTGTTGGTCTGCCGGTATTTGATTAGTAATGAAGAAGAAAGAATACTTATCTATATCGCAAAACACACTCATACTCATTAGGAATTTGAGCTTAGATTTGAAGCTGTCCGAGTGGTTTTTGATGTCAGTGTATACTTCTCTTTTGGTAAAACTAAACGGATAGAACCAGTTATACATATTCTTGAAGAACGGAAAGCCTCTTAGATGTGTGAATGTTCCCATATTAACATCTGCGCCTTCTGTTTGCAGTTCTTCTATCTCTTTTATAGTGTTTTTGAACTCGTTATTATCATCATCGTCAAAAAGTGAGCTTATATCTTCTTCCGTTTCAGAGCTAAGAAAATCCATACTACCCATGTTTTTAGATAGTTTTGAGGTAGATTTCATCACTTCTGGTATAATTTCTTCCCGCATTTTACGGCTTATTTCCTCCGTATCTTGCTGTTGTAAGAGTTGTTTGTATGCTGTTTCAAAGTCTTGACGAAACTCATCTTGGTTGCACAAATCGCTTACTGCAACTGTCAGCTGTTTGCAAAACCTTAGTTGTTTGTGGTGTGTGTGGAGAATAATTATTAAAGCTACCACCGCACGTTGTGAAATTTCTATGTTCTGATGTTTATACATTTCGACGATGAACATAGCTTTCGTGAGGTCAAAGCAATCTATTGTGCTAAGCATTACAGCACTAACAAACAGAACTTTATCTTCTGTCAAGATGTTGTCTGAATATACTATGCGCCTTGCATATTCTTTTTCTTCGTTACTCCAATGTCTGTTTAGCCACGTAACCTTAAACAGTGCTCTGGCTGTTTCTTCATGCAAAGAGATGTCCGTCTCGCTTATCTCCTCTTTGTTTTCCGTATGACTGACTGCAAGAGTATAAAACTTCTCTAAGTTGGTTATTAACTGCTGACTTGTAAACAATATATCATTGAAAGCCAAACTATCCTTAGTCAATTTATGGTATAACTTTATTGAGCAATGGTCTAATTCTGAGAGCTTTGCTTTGTTGGCTATTGTCCATACGTTGAATATAATTCTGTTGAACATTTCGGAGTGGTTGCTGTCTATTATTCCTTCTTTCATATACTTGAGCATATAGCTGTAATTTGACTTATAGCCTTCTAGCTCGCTTACCAGACTCCAGTTGTTTGCCTGCGAGAGTATTCCCTCTAGCATCTCAATGCTACTTCCCAGTTTTCGCTTTTGTAGTAGTTCGTAAACCTGATTATATCTATCTAATACGTTTTGTTCAGTCATATTCGGTACAGTTTACACAAAGTTATAACAAAAAAGGGCAATACCTTGCAATAAGGTATGCCCTTTTACGATAATTATATAGTATGTTTTACTCTTTAATTGAATATGCTCTATTCTTTGTCGGAGTATCACTTTTTTTCTTGTTTACTATATTCTGTTTGTTGAGAATCTGCCGTCCGTTTACAAACCATATATGGTTTACTTCTAAACTGTATATAGTCTATTTCTAAACTGTATATAGTTGATTTGTTAGCTGTATATACTCAACTTCTGCGTTCTGTATGGCTTATTCTTTGATAGCAGCTATTCCTGGTAGAACCTTACCTTCGATAGCTTCCAAAAGCGCACCACCACCTGTTGAAACGTAAGATACTCCGCTAGCAAGACCAAACTTGTTTACCGCTGCAACAGAGTCGCCACCACCAACAAGTGAGAATGCTCCGTTCTTAGTTGCTTCAACGATAGCCTCGCCAACAGCCTTAGTTCCGTGAGAGAAGTTATCCATTTCGAACACACCTGTAGGACCATTCCAAAGAATAGTCTTAGATGCTTTGATAACGTCTGCATATACTTTTTCAGTAGCTGGACCTACATCAAGACCGCTCCAACCATCTTCTATCTCGTCTACTTTGCATACTTTGATGTTAGCATCATTAGAGAAGTTGTCTGCAACTCTTGCATCTTCAGAGAGAATAAGATTAACTCCGTTTTGTTTTGCCTTAGCCAACAAGTCAAGAGCTAATTGCAAACGGTCATCTTCACATATTGAGTTACCAATCTTACCACCCATTGCCTTGATGAAAGTAAAGGTCATACCTCCTGTGATGATTAGGTTGTCCACCTTGTTTAGTAGGTTTTCGATGATTTCAATCTTAGATGAAACCTTAGAACCACCCATTATAGCAGTAAATGGACGTTGAATTTCGTTCATAACCTTATCTACAGCTTTCACTTCTTTCTCCATTAGGAAACCAAACATCTTGTTTTCTGGAGTGAAGTATGCTGCAATAAGTGCAGTAGAAGCATGAGCTCTGTGCGCAGTTCCGAATGCATCGTTTACATAGCAATCTGCATAAGAAGCCAATTTCTTAGTAAATTCTTTTTGGCTTTCTTTTACTGCTTTCTTAGCTGCTGCTTTTTCTTCGTCAGAAGCATCTTCTGCCAATCCTCTTGGCTTACCTTCTTCTTCAGCATAGAATCTTAAGTTTTCAAGCAAAAGCACTTCTCCACCCTTCAAAGAGGCTGATTTTGCAACTGCCTCTTCACCCATACAGTCGTTAGCAAATTGCACTTCTACTCCAAGAAGGTCAGAAAGGTGTTTCATTATGTGTTTAAGAGAGAACTTATCTGTTGCTCCTTTTGGTCTGCCTAAGTGTGAACCGATGATAATGCTACCACCGTCTGAAAGAATTTTCTTCAATGTTGGCAACGCAGCACGCATACGTGTGTCGTCTGTGATGTTGAAGTTTTCATCTAAAGGCACGTTAAAGTCTACTCTCACGAACGCCTTTTTACCTGCAAAGTTAAATTTGTCGATTGTTTGCATAATTGTTTTACTATTAAACTTATTGATATTTTATCCTGATTTTGTTCACATAAATGCTACTTATCGTTCTATGATGTAGCATATTGCAAAGATACATTTTTTCGGCACAGTGTACCACCTATTTTCTATTTATTTTATTCTGTTTTGCAAACTATATATTGTTTACTTCCGACTTGTATTCTTTCTGAAAATAAGCGCAATAGGGTTTTAGTCCGCACTCTGCACACTTAGGTTTGCGAGCAATGCATACGTACCTGCCATGAAGTATCAACCAATGGTGTGCAATAGGTATAAGTTCTTCTGGAATATGCTTGACTAACTCCTTCTCAACACTTAGCGGAGTTGTGTGCGATTTACTGACCAGCCCCAGTCTGTGGCTCACTCTGAACACGTGTGTATCTACTGCCATCGTAGCTTTATTAAACACTACCGACTGAATGACGTTAGCTGTTTTCCTGCCTACACCTGGTAGTTTTACAAGCTGTTCAAGCTCGCTCGGCACTTCCCCGTCAAATTCGGCGATGAGCATATTAGCCATTCCGATGAGGTGTTTAGCCTTGTTGTTTGGGTAAGATACGCTCTTGATGCACTCAAAGACCTCTTCAAAACTTGCAACAGCAAGAACTTCGGCAGAAGGAAACTGTCTGAATAGGTTAGGGGTAATCATATTTACCCTTTTGTCCGTGCATTGAGCCGACAGAATTACAGCAATAAGAAGTTCGTAAGGGTTAGTGTAGTGTAGCTCTGTTTCTGCTACGGGCATATTTACCTTAAACCATTCTATAATCTTTTCATATCTTTCTTTTCTTCTCATCTGTCAAAACTCGTTAGTAGCCTATGTGTTAGCAAGCAATGGTGCTTTAATTATGTCGTCTTTAATGATAACAAACAGTCTGGTTATTGTGTTCTGCTGATTAAGATAATATCTCCTCTTTTCCAAACTGTATATAACTGACTTCTAAGCTATATACATCTTGCAAGTAAACTATATATAACTGACTTGCAAACTGTATATAAGTAAGAAAACGTGTCAAAATAGAGTGCTTATCATTAGCTAATCTTTTATAAGAGCAATAAAGTCCGTAGAAGTGATGCCTATATACACCCAACTACGGACTTTACGTTATATGTTATGAACACTAATGTGCATTATCGTTCAGACTAATGCGCACTCTCAAACTCTTTAAGGAATCTCACATCGTTTTCAGAGAACAGACGTAAGTCTTTCACTTGATACTTCAAGTTTGTTATTCTCTCAATTCCCATGCCGAGTGCATATCCACTATATTTCTTGCTATCTATACCGTTAAGCTCAAGAACGTTAGGGTCTACCATACCACAACCCAATATCTCTACCCAACCAGTATGTTTGCAGAACGGACAGCCTTTGCCTCCGCAGATGTTACAGCTTATGTCCATCTCAGCACTTGGCTCTGTGAACGGGAAGTAAGAAGGACGTAGTCTTATCTTAGTATTTTCGCCAAACATTTCCTTGGCAAACAGAAGTAAAACCTGCTTAAGGTCGGCGAAAGATACGTTTTCGTCAATATACATTGCTTCAAGCTGGTGGAAGAAACAGTGCGCACGGTAGCTGATAGCCTCGTTTCTGTAAACTCTACCTGGACATATAATTCTGATAGGTGGTTTAGCGTTGTCCATCACACGGCTTTGAACTGACGAGGTGTGTGTACGCAAAACAACATCTGGACGTGCTTCAATGAAGAATGTATCTTGCATATCTCTTGCAGGGTGGTCTTCTGAGAAGTTAAGCGAAGAAAACACATGCCAGTCGTCTTCTATCTCTGGTCCTTCTGCAATGTTAAAACCAAGACGAGAAAATATCTCAATGATTTCGTTCTTCACTATCGTAAGTGGGTGTCTGCTACCAAGCGATATTGGATATTCAGTGCGTGTAATGTCTATGCTATCCTTATTTGTTCCGCTTGTTTCAAATGCTTCTTTAAGTCCGTTTATCTTTTCTTGTGCGTTTGTTTTCAACTCATTCAACTTCATACCTACCTCTTTTTTAAGTTCTGCAGGTACATTTCTGAAGTCAGCCATAAGTTCGTTTATTACGCCTTTCTTGCTTAGGTACTTTATTCTTAGTGCTTCAATTTCTTCTACACTCGATGCTTTCAGCTCATTAACCTCACTTAGAAGTTTCTCTATTTTACCTATCATATCGTGTTAGATGTTTATTCTTGTCTTCTGTGAAAAATTTGTGCAAAGATACAATTTTATTCATTCATTATCTCAACATTATACTTCTTTATTGTGAAGAGAAAACATATAGTTTCAAAGGATATATCACGCAGTTTGTAAACTGTATATACTTGAAATATAAACTGTATATTGTTGAGTTGCACACTATATACAATTTATAAATCAAGTATATATGGTTTAGAAAAGGAGTTAATACTGTAAGATTATTGAAGATTTTATATTTGGCGTAATGGTAAGACTGCACAATATATATAGGTAGCATATATATACGCAAGACAAAAGAAAAGGGTAATGCAGATGTTATACTACATTACCCTAAACAAACTAGACACTTATCTTTACTAAAAACCTTCTTCAAATGGGGGCTTATTCTTGTATCCCGAGATTGCAGAATACAGCTTCCTCAAATCTTTCCCCATTGAATTTCTTCTATATTTCTTCTCCATATACTCCGGTGTCATCTCTATTCTAACCTTAGAAACACCGTCCATAACTTCAAAGAAGTCTTTCTTACTAATTGGGTAGCTGGCAAATATAACGTAAAGCCTATTTCCACAAGTGCTGTCATTACACTGGTTCATTCCTAAATGAGTTTTCACAACAGCAGATGCAGGATATCCTCCTTGTGTGATATGATTTTCAAGTGGCATCTCCTTTGATGTGAGAGATATAACTCTACCACTTTTCAGTCGGATAAGAAACCTTGAATTGGTAGGGAAACATATTGGCTTAGAGTAGCTTGCTCTAATATTTATGCAGTAGCTTGTATCTGCCTTAGTGGTCAGCTCACTACAAGTCATATACAGTTTTGGATACAGTCCACCTCCCAAAAGATATTCCTCAGTAGTGGTTACAACACGCACGGAATCAATGGTTTTGTCGTATACAACTTCTTGTGATAAAGCAAAATAAGAATAGGCAAATGCCATCAAAGTGAATAATAATAGTCTTTTCATAGCATATAAGATTTGAGTTTGATGTCGTGAATTTAGTTTTTCAGTAGTAATCAATTGGTTATGAAAGACCTATTCATAAATGGATTATCTATATATCATTTAGAGATAAACCATATATGGCTGATATTCAAACTGTATGTAGCTAGAGTTTAGACTGTATATGATAAACTTTTAGTTTGTATATAATTTAGAAATAAACTATATATAGCTGATTTATAAACTATATATCACTTAAAAGTAATGTATATATAATTAAGGAGTAGGGGAGTTTAGTCGAGGAAAGTGTTATACGTTATCTACATATTGATGTTAGCTTGCTGACGATGACAACAATGTTTGCACAACTGCTTGTACAATAAAAAAAGGTTGGCGAGTGTTTACACTTGCCAACCTTTTTCTATTATGTAGTGGTTTTATTAACCTTCTATTGCAGCTTGAGCAGCAGCTAGTCTAGCGATAGGTACTCTAAATGGCGAGCAACTTACGTAGTTCAATCCCACTCTGTGGCAGAACTTAACAGACGATGGTTCTCCTCCGTGTTCTCCACAGATACCACATTTAAGTTCTGGACGTATCTCTCTTCCCTTTTCAGTTGCCATTCGTACTAATTGACCTACTCCATTTTGATCTAACACTTGGAATGGGTCTACCTTCAAAATCTTCTTCTCTAAGTAGATAGGAAGGAATGAAGCAATATCATCACGAGAGTATCCGAATGTCATTTGAGTAAGGTCGTTTGTACCGAATGAGAAGAACTCAGCCGATGATGCAATACGGTTAGCTGTCAGAGCAGCACGAGGTATTTCAATCATTGTACCCACTTTGAAATCAATCTTATCTCCATATTCAGCAAATACAAGCTCTGCCTCCTTGCGGATAACGTTTTCTTGTTCCTTAAACTCGTACAGAATACCTGTCAATGGTACCATTATTTCAGGGTGAGTCTCTACTCCTTCTTTCTTAAGTTCAAGTGCTGCACTCAAAATTGCACGTGTTTGCATTTGAGTTATCTCTGGATATGTGTTTCCAAGACGGCAACCTCTGTGTCCAAGCATTGGGTTTGCTTCGCAAAGAGATTCTACTCTTTGGCGGATATATTGAACACTTACGCCCATAGCTTTAGCCATTTCTTCTTGCCCTTTACCATCGTGTGGCACGAATTCATGCAATGGTGGGTCAAGCAAACGCACTGTTACTGGGCAACCTGCCATAGCCTTGAATATTCCCTTAAAGTCTTCTTTTTGGTAAGGCAATATCTTTTCTAACGCTTTCTTACGTCCTTCTGCGTTTTCAGAAAGTATCATTTCGCGCATAGCCTTAATCTTATCGCCTTCAAAGAACATATGCTCTGTACGGCAAAGACCTATACCTACCGCGCCAAAACTACGTGCTACTTCTGCATCGTGTGGAGTGTCTGCGTTTGTACGAACTTGAAGTTTGGTATATTTGTCTGCTAGCTTCATAAGCTCAGAGAAGTCGCCTGACAATTCAGCAGCTTTGGTTTCTACCTCACCTTGATATACTTCTCCTGTGCTACCGTTTAGAGAAAGGAAGTCGCCTTCTTTTAGTTTTACTCCATCTACTTCAACAGTTCTGTTCTTATAGTCTATGTTCAATGCGCCAGCTCCAGACACACAACATTTACCCATACCACGTGCAACAACTGCAGCATGCGATGTCATACCGCCACGTGCTGTTAGTATACCTTGAGCTACAGCCATACCTGCAAGGTCTTCAGGCGAGGTTTCGATACGCACCATGATTACCTTGTGTCCGTCAGCAGCCCATTTTTCCGCATCATCAGCAAAGAATACAATCTTACCTGACGCTGCTCCCGGAGAAGCTGGTAGTCCTCTTGTAAGTACTTTAGCTTGTTTGAGGGCGGCTTTATCGAATACTGGGTGTAGAAGTTCATCTAGCTTGTTTGGTTCAACACGCATAAGTGCCGTCTTCTCATCAATCATTCCTTGTTTCAACAAATCAATGGCTATCTTTACCATAGCTGCACCTGTGCGCTTACCATTTCTTGTTTGCAAGAACCATAGTTTACCTTCTTGAACTGTAAACTCCATATCTTGCATATCCTTGTAGTGGTTTTCAAGTTTTGTTTGTAGTGCGTCAAGTTCTTTGTATATCTCTGGCATAGCTTCTTCCATAGATGGGAAGTTCTTAGCTCGTTCTTCTTCTGAGATTCCAGCTAGTTCAGCCCAGCGTTGTGAGCCTATTTTTGTGATTTGTTGTGGTGTTCTGATACCGGCAACAACGTCCTCACCTTGCGCATTGATTAAGTATTCTCCGTTGAATAGGTCTTCTCCTGTTCCAGCGTCGCGTGAGAAGCAAACTCCAGTGGCTGATGTTTCGCCCATGTTTCCGAACACCATTGCTTGCACATTGACTGCTGTTCCCCATTCGTCTGGAATACCTTCCATCTTACGGTATAGGATAGCTCTTTCGTTCGACCATGAGTTGAACACAGCACAAATTGCTCCCCAAAGTTGTTCGTAAGCATCTGTAGGGAAGTCTTTGCCTGTTTGTGCTTTTACGGCTGCCTTAAATCTTCTAACAAGCTCTTTAAGGTCGTCAACTGTTAGTTCATTATCAAGTTTAACCCCTTTTTCATGTTTTACTTCTTCTATTATAGCCTCAAATGGGTCGATGTCTTCTTTGTTTGTTGGCTTCATTCCAAGAACTACGTCGCCATACATTTGAACGAAACGACGGTAAGAGTCCCATGCAAAACGTGCATTTCCTGTTTTTCTTACAAGTCCTTCAACTACTTCTTCGTTCAAACCTAAGTTTAGGATTGTGTCCATCATACCTGGCATTGATGCTCTTGCACCTGAACGTACAGACACTAGCAATGGGTTTTCTACGTCGCCAAACTTAGAGTTCATTAGTTTTTCTAGGTGTGCGATAGCGTTTATGACCTCGTTTCGGAGAAGTTCTATTACTTTATCTCGTCCTAGTGTGTTATATTCTGTACACACTTCTGTTGTTATTGTGAAACCCGGAGGTACTGGAATACCTATAAGATTCATTTCAGCAAGGTTTGCACCCTTACCACCTAAAAGGTTTTTCATGTCGCCTTTACCTTCTGCGCAACCATTGCCGAAGGTATAAACTCTTTTCTTATCCATCTAAATCTCGTATTAAATTTTGATTATACTAATTTTCTAGTCTGCAAATCTAACCATATTTTTAATGAACAGAAAACTTTAATG
>JAUMWZ010000049.1 GCA_030529405.1 Bacteroides sp.
TCACATGTTATGTGGATTTTTTATATGTAAACTCACATTTAGATAATAAAAAGTGTGGTCGTTGTCTTTTTAGAAAGGCGAGAGTGAGTTATTATGTCTTTTTTATATACTTTTGCGGAGAAAAACATTCTATTTTTACAGTATGAAAAGACTAAAACTTTTTTTTGTGGCATGCCTTGTGCTAGTGGCTGCTGCTAACGTGAATGCGCAAAACATTCAGGTGCATTATGACTTTGGGCGTGCTTTCTACAAAGACTTATCGCTTAGACCTGTATTGACGACGACTGTGGAAAAGTTTCACCCTGATGCTTGGGGAAGCACTTTCTTCTTCGTAGATATGGACTACACATCTAACGGAATAAGCACTGCTTATTGGGAAATTGCTCGTGAATTGAAGTTTTGGGACGGCCCATTCTCTGCTCACTTGGAATACAACGGTGGATTGACTAACGGTTTTTCATTCAACAACGCCTACCTGCTTGGTGCTACTTATTCGTATAACTCGGCAGACTTTTCTAAAGGATTTACATTGTCTGCAATGTATAAGCACATAGCTAAGGCAAGCGAGCCACATAGTGCGCAGGTTACAGGTACTTGGTATATGAATATGAAAGGTGGACTTTACACGTTCAGTGGATTTGTTGATCTTTGGAGAGAGAATAATAAAGTGATATTTCTTACTGAACCACAGTTTTGGGTAAACCTAAATAAGCTAAGTGGTGTGAACGAGAAGTTCAACCTAAGTATTGGTACAGAAGTGGAATTAAGCAAGAACTTCGTAAACGGTGGCGACAAATTCTATGCTATACCTACTCTTGCTCTGAAGTGGACAATAAACTAAGACACACAAATAAAAAACATTCTGCCCATAGTTGTTGGTTGAAACACAAAAGATAGAAATATCAACTTTGAAACAAATTGCAAGAAAAAACGAACGATATATGGGCAGAATTATTTTGAGATAACAACATCACAAGTTGATGTATAAAATAATAGGCACGCTAAATATTTACCGTGCCTATTATTTATATGTATATCTTATGTCTACTCAAATGGTATTTCGAGTTGAGAATCTCCTAAGAGATTGAACGATTTGCGATGATATGGGCTTGCACCAAACTGCAATATTGCTGCGCGATGTGCTTTAGTAGGGTATCCTTTGTTCTTATCCCATGCGTACATTGGATATTCCTTGTGTATGCTCATCATATAGTCGTCACGATATGTCTTAGCCAATATCGATGCTGCAGCTATTGACATAAACTTGGCATCTCCTTTCACAACCGTTGTGTGTGGTATGTCCGGATAAGGGATAAACCTATTTCCGTCTATAAGTAAGTGTTGCGGACGGACAGACAAAGCATCTACCGCACGGTGCATAGCTACAAAAGACGACTTCAAAATATTCATCTTGTCTATCTCTTCATGAGTAACCACTCCCACAGTATAGGCTATTGCGTCCTTTTCTATCTGCTCTCTAAGTTGATAGCGTTGTTTCTCTGTCAGCTTTTTCGAGTCATTTAACAACTCGTTCTTATAGTCTTTTGGCAAAATTACTGCTGCTGCAAAGACGTGACCAGCTAGACAACCCCTGCCAGCTTCATCACACCCAGCCTCAACTAATTGTTCGTTCAGATAGGGAGAAAGCATAGTGTTAGAACATTTTAATCACACGTTCTATACCAGCGGCTAAGGCTTCTACTTCAGACTTAGTATTGTAGACCGCAAAAGAAGCACGAGTTGTGCCGTCAATTCCAAATCGTTTCATCAGTGGTTGTGCACAGTGATGACCCGTACGAACTGCTATTCCAAGTCTGTCTAATAATGTTCCTAAATCGAAATGATGAACACCTTCTATGACAAATGATATTACAGAAGAACGTTCTGATGCATTACCAATGATACGAAGATTAGGTATTTGAGTGAGCAACGATAACGCATATTGAGTAAGCTCATGCTCATGTTTTGCGATGTTGTCTATACCTACCCTCTCAACAAACTGCAATGCTCTCATCAACCCAGTAGTACCAACATAGTCGGGTGTACCGGCTTCAAACTTAAATGGTAGTTCGTTGAAAGTTGTTTTCTCAAACGTTACCGTCTTAATCATCTCTCCCCCACCTTGATATGGTGGCATCTTTTCGAGCCACTTTTCTTTGCCATAAAGCACACCAACACCAGTTGGTGCATAGACTTTATGTCCTGAGAAAACAAGGAAGTCTGCATCTAGGTCTTGAACATCTACCTTTGTGTGCGGAACAGATTGTGCCGCATCAACAAGGAAAGGTACGTTGTGCGAGTGTGCTATGTCAATCATCTCCTTGATAGGGTTTACTGTTCCTAGAACATTAGAAATGTGCATAACACTGACAAGCTTAGTCTTCTCACTAAACAGCTTTTTATACTCGTCAATCTGTATTTCCCCTTCATCAGTGATAGGTATAACACGCAATTTTATTCCTTTTCTTTGCTCAAGCAACTGCCAAGGAACTATGTTGCTGTGATGCTCCATTGTGGAAACAATGACCTCATCGTCAGCACTAAGGAATGCTTCGCCAAAACTGCTGGCTATAAGGTTTATGCTTTCAGTTGTGCCACGTGTGAAAATGATTTCTTCTGTCTTTGTAGCATTGATGAACTTACGCACCTCCTCACGTGATGCTTCGTGTAGTTCTGTTGCTTGTTGCGACAGATAGTGAACCCCTCTGTGTACGTTAGAATTGACAGAGTAATACTCATCAACAATAGCTTCTACTACCGACTTTGGTTTTTGAGTTGTTGCACCATTGTCTAGGTATATCAGTGGTTTGCCATACACCGTTCTTTCTAGTATAGGAAACTCTTTGCGTATATCATTTATATCTATCATCAAGACTATATATTATCAACTTCACAGCTATATATAGTCTACTTCTAAACTATATATAATCTGCATCACAACTGTATATCGTTTATCTGGCTACATTCTATGAATGAAGTGAGCACTCTTTGCAACGTGAAAGTTCGCCCCTAAATCTTCTCTCAACAAGTAAGTGAAGGCGATCTCTGAGTGCATCTATCTTTATGCTGTCAATAACCTCATTGACAAAGGCAAACATAAGAAGAAGTCTGGCTTCTTTCTCTGCAATTCCCCTTGCACGCATATAGAACAGAGCCTTCTCGTCTAATTGTCCTATCGTTGCACCGTGAGAACATTTAACATCGTCAGCATATATTTCAAGTTGCGGTTGAGTAAACATCTTCGCCTCACGAGATGCACATAAGTTTCTGTTTGTCTGTTGCGAATTTGTGTTTTGAGCATCTTTATCTACCAAAACCAAGCCCGCAAAGGCTCCAACCGCCTCATCATTAAGAACATACTTATATAGTTCGTTGCTGGTACAGTTAGGCACTTTATGTTCAATTGTGGTATTGTTGTCCACATGTTGCTTTTTGTCTGCAATCACAGCTCCATACATATCTACATGCGACCCTTCACCGTCAAGACACACCTCAACACAGTTTCTTGTCAGACCGTTATGCAGTGTAATTCCATTTAATAGAACATTGCTATCTGATTTCTGATTAACGTATGTGTTGCTTATCTTAGTGTTCCTTTCGTGTGTTTCTTCAAGCTCGTACATATCGAACTTAGCATTCTTGCCAACATATATCTCAACAACTTGAGTTGTAAGGAAGTTTACATTGTCAATAGCATGGTCACAGATGAGAAGTTTAGCTTCTGCACAGTCTTCAATAACTATGACCAACCTCCTGTTTACCATCAAATCTACATTAGAACGTAGAAGGTTTACAAGTTGAATAGGCTTTTCTATCACGACATTCTTAGGTACATACAACAACACTCCATCTTGAACAAAAGCTGTATTAAAGGCTGTTATCCCGTCTTTTGAGGTGTCTGCCAAATTACCGTAATATTTGCTTACAAGTTCAGGATTAGTGATTGACAACTCTCTTAAAGAGCCAAGAATTACGCCATTAGGTAGGTCAGCAAGGCTGTTGTCTTTAGAATAGAAACTGTCATTAACAATGAAGAAGTTCATTGTATTCATGTTGTGCACATCACACTGAAACTCTGCCAGCTGACTGATAGGTATATTGAGTCTGTTCAGATTTAGACCGTAATCTCTTTCAAAGCTCCTTGAGATGTCAGTATACTTGTATTTCTCTTCTCTCTTAGTAGGCAGACCGAGAGTTTTGAAGTCATCGAAAGCCTTAGCACGCTTTGAATTTATGACATCAGAACTATTCTTAAAGATTATATTCTCTGCCTTTTGAAAGAGTTCTATATATTCTTTTTCTACACTCATTACTGTATTACTCTCCAAGTTCTTTTTTAATCCAATCGTAACCCTTCTCTTCCAGCTCCAAAGCCAACTCTGGTCCAGCTGTTTTCACTATTCTTCCGTTGTATAACACATGAACAACGTCAGGCTTAATGTAGTCTAACAGTCTTTGATAGTGAGTAATAACAATAGTACTTGTATCTTTAGTCTTGAGCTTGTTTACACCTTCTGCAACAATACGCAAAGCATCAATATCAAGTCCAGAGTCTGTCTCGTCAAGGATACTTAAACGTGGTTCTAACATTGCCATTTGAAATATTTCATTACGTTTCTTCTCACCCCCAGAGAAACCTTCGTTTACTGA
Organism: Bacteroides sp.; assembly: GCA_030529405.1. Taxonomy (GTDB): domain Bacteria; phylum Bacteroidota; class Bacteroidia; order Bacteroidales; family Bacteroidaceae; genus JAUMWZ01. Next base: position 4,651 of record JAUMWZ010000049.1, read on the forward strand.
GCGGTTAGCCAATTTATTGTCAAGCTCTACAACCTCTCTCTTTTCTCTCATTAGCTTAAGAAACTCGCTGGCTGTTAAAGCTGGCAGACCTTTATATTTACGTTGCTCATTGACCGCAGCACGCATAAAATTGACCATACTAACACCTGGTATTTCCACAGGATATTGGAAACTAAGAAATATACCCTCGTGACTTCTGTCCTCAGGGCTTAGTTCTAGCAAGTCTTTTCCTAAGAATTCAACACTTCCTTTAGTTACTTCAAACGCCGGATTACCTACAAGTACCGAAGAAAGTGTACTCTTTCCTGAGCCATTTGGTCCCATTATAGCATGCACTTCTCCTGGTTTAACTTCTAGGTTGATACCTTTCAATATTTCTTTGCCATTTATGCTGGCGTGTAAATCTTTTATATGTAACATTGTTTTCTTTTTTTCTTTAATATTATCCCACACTACCTTCTAACGAAACTGATAATAGTTTTTGTGCTTCCACTGCAAACTCCATAGGTAGTTTGTTAAGCACCTCCTTGGCATATCCGTTTACTATCAGCCCAACAGCATCTTCTGTAGATATACCTCGTTGATTGCAGTAGAATATTTGGTCTTCACTTATCTTGCTAGTTGTAGCTTCGTGTTCCACAACTGCTGTATTGTTTCTGATATCCATATATGGGAATGTGTGCGCACCACACTTATTTCCCAGCAACAGAGAGTCGCACTGACTGTAATTTCGTGCATTGTCTGCTTTCTCAGCTACCTTAACTAGTCCTCGATATGAGTTCTCACTAAATCCAGCTGATATACCCTTACTAACAATAGTACTGCTTGTGTTCTTGCCAAGATGTATCATCTTAGTTCCTGTGTCTGCTTGTTGGAAGTTGTTTGTCACTGCCACTGAATAGAATTCTGCTGTTGAATTGTCTCCAGTTAATATACAAGATGGATATTTCCATGTTATTGCTGAGCCTGTTTCCACTTGTGTCCATGAAAGTTTGCTGTCTACACCTTTGCAGTTGCCACGCTTTGTTACAAAGTTATATACTCCTCCTTTACCTTCCGCATCACCTGGATACCAGTTCTGAACGGTGCTATATTTCACCTCAGCTCTATCGTGTACAACAATTTCTACTATTGCAGCGTGAAGTTGATTCTCATCTCTGCTCGGAGCAGTACAGCCTTCTAGGTATGAAACATAAGAATCGTCATCTGCCACAATAAGTGTACGTTCAAACTGACCTGTATTGCGTGCGTTGATACGGAAATATGTAGAAAGTTCCATTGGACATCTAACTCCTTTTGGAACATATACAAATGAGCCGTCAGAGAACACTGCCGAGTTCAGTGCGGCAAAGAAGTTGTCGCGATAGCCTACTACAGAACCCATGTATTTTCTTACCAAGTCAGGGTGTTCTTTTACTGCCTCGCTGAACGAGCAGAATATAATCCCCTTTTCCATCAACGTTTCTTTGAATGTTGTTTTAACAGACACAGAGTCCATAACTGCATCTACTGCTATTCCACTCAAAGCCATTCTTTCTTCCAATGGTATACCTAGTTTGTCGAAAGTCTTCAATAGCTCAGGGTCTACCTCATCTAGGCTCTTAGGCCCGTCTTTCTTTTTCGTTGGGTCTGCATAATAAGAAATAGATTGATAGTCTATTTCCGGGATATTGAGGTGGGGCCATTTTGGCATTTCAAGCGTAAGCCAATGTCTGTACGCCTTTAGTCTGAATTCTAGTAGCCACTCAGGTTCTTCCTTCTTAGAAGATATTAGTCTAATTACGTCTTCATTGAGTCCTGTTTCTATAATCTCAGTCTCTATGTCAGAAGTGAAGCCGTATTTATACTTTTCCTTAGTTAATTCTTTTACGTATTTATTTGGTTCGTATTCTTGCATTTTTATTGCTTTAATATATTCTCTTTAGTGTATTTAGCAGCATCGTCTATCGCACTGCTTGTTATATTACCTATGCTATTGTATAACAACGATTGTTCTTTAATTGTTTTCTTAATTATTCTATTGTCTTTGTCCAACCAATTAACCCCTAATATGGCAAAGCTGGTTATCAGAAGGTATATGCCCAAGCCTAAAAGTCCACCTAGCAGTTTGTTCAAAAAGCCAAGACCTACGTAAGATATCAATTTAGTCAGCATCTTGCCGATAAAAGAAAGCAAAAGCCAAGTAGCTATAAATATTATTACAAATGATGCTATTGAGGCGAAAGTCTTTTCTTCAGTTAGATTTTGGAGCATATATTCTGTCAGCAAGGGGCTACATGTTTTTGCCGCCAAGTATGACACTAATGCACCAAATATAGTGGTAGACTGGAACACAAAACCCTGCGTATAGCCTCTTATAAATCCAAAAACTAGGATTGCAATTATAACTATATCAAGTAAATTCATTTACAATGTCAGTTTTATTATAAAATAAAGTGAAGACACGGAGTTTGCTAACAACCCTGCGTATCTCCACTCCATAAATCGTTTATCATAACAACACGAAGTAAAACCTTACAGAAAGATTACTAAACTGCTATTTACCCTTCTGACAAACCATATACAGTTGTCTTTTCAGCTATATACAGCTTACATTCAAACGATATACAATTTGCAAGTCAGCCACATATGGTTTACGAACAGACTGATACAGACTGCCATAAAGGTATTATCCGACTGTTACAGTTCCGTCTTTGTTACTTACAAAGTTTGTTTTACTTCTATTTCTTCAAAGGTCTCTATAACGTCTCCTACCTTAATATCGTTGCAACTAACAAGGCTTATACCGCACTCAAAGTTAGTTCCAACTTCTTTCACATCGTCTTTGAAACGTTTCAACGCATTGATGTTTCCAGTAAATATCACTATACCATCTCTAATCAATCTAGCCTTATCGCTACGTTTAACCTTACCTGTCTTAACCATAGCACCAGCTACAATTCCCACCTTAGTAATGTTGTAAACCTCGCGAACCTCTATCGTTGCAGTTACTTGTTCTTTCAATTCTGGAGCCAACATACCCTCCATAGCAGACTTAACCTCTTCGATAGCATCATAGATGATAGAATATTTTCTGATATCTACTCCTTCTTGTTCTGCCATCTTAGCAGCTCCTCCCGACGGACGAACTTGGAAACCAACGATGATAGCATTTGATGCCGCCGCCAACGATACGTCCGATTCTGAAATCTGACCTACACCCTTGTGGATAACATTCACTTGTATTTGTTCTGTCGATAGCTTTATCAACGAGTCGCTCAAAGCCTCTACCGAGCCGTCCACGTCTGCTTTCACGATGATGTTCAACTCTTGGAAATTGCCCAAAGCAATACGTCTGCCCAATTCGTCAAGAGTAAGTATCTTTTGTGTTCTAAGTCCTTGCTCTCTTGCTAGTTGCTCACGCTTGTTAGTAATCTCTCTTGCTTCTTGATCTGTAGCCACAACGTGGAATGTATCTCCTGCCGCTGGAGCTCCGTTAAGCCCTAATATAAGTGCAGGTTCAGAAGGTTTAGATTCTTTAATACGCTGATTTCTCTCGTTAAACATTGCCTTAACACGTCCGTAGTGAGAACCAGCAAGAACAATATCTCCTATCTTCAACGTACCATTAGATACTAACACAGTAGAAACATATCCTCTACCCTTATCAAGAGAAGACTCAATTACCGACCCAGTTGCATTTCTATTAGGGTTTGCCTTAAGCTCAAGAAGTTCCGCTTCAAGCAACACCTTCTCCATCAACTCAGACACTCCCAATCCGCTCTTAGCAGAGATGTCTTGCGATTGATACTTACCTCCCCAATCTTCAACCAAGAAGTTCATATTAGCAAGTTCTTCCTTAATCTTGTCAGGGTTAGCCGTTGGCTTATCAACCTTATTGATAGCAAAAACTATTGGTACATTGGCAGCCATAGCGTGGTTAATAGCTTCCTTGGTTTGTGGCATCACACTGTCGTCTGCCGCTACTATAATTATAGCTATATCGGTTACTTTTGCTCCACGAGCACGCATTGCTGTAAAGGCTTCGTGACCTGGAGTGTCAAGGAAAGTAATGCGTCTTCCGTCTTCAAGTTTAACGTTATACGCTCCTATGTGTTGTGTAATTCCTCCTGCTTCGCCTGCAATAACGTTTGCTTTTCTTATGTAGTCAAGTAGAGATGTTTTACCGTGGTCTACGTGTCCCATAACGGTTACGATAGGAGCTCTAGGCAATAAATCTTCTTCCGAGTCTTCCTCTTCTACTATTGCTTGAGAGACTTCCGCGCTGACATACTCTGTCTTAAATCCAAACTCATCTGCCACTATATTGATGGTCTCTGCGTCCAAACGTTGATTGATAGACACCATCATTCCTATAGACATACAAGTAGATATTACTTGATTGACAGATACGTTCATCATTGTTGCTAACTCGTTTGCTGTAACAAACTCTGTCAGCTTCAACACCTTGCTTTCTGCCATTTCTAGGTCTTCCAACTCTTGCATTCTGTTAGAGACCATTTCTCTCTTTTCTTTTCTATACTTGGCAGCTTTGTTTTTACCTTTCGAAGTCAAACGAGCCAGTGTTTCTTTCACTTGCTTAGCTACATCTTCTTCGCTTATTTCTTGTTTCACAGGTTGTTTCTTAAACCTGTCTTTGTTCTTCTTATTACCCGAACCTTGTTCTGCTCTAAACTTGTTGTCTTGTTTCTTTTGTCCTTCCGCAATATTATGAACAACACTATTTATGTCTACCTTTTCTCCTCTTATTCTGTTACGTTTCTTCTTAGCATTTGCATCGTCGCTTTGCTTAGAATCTTGCTTTACAGAAGATTTGTTTTCATCTCTCTTTAGGTCTTTTATGAAGGCATCTTTGTAAATCTTTCTTTGTTCTACTCTTGCCTTCTCTTTTTCCTCT
>JAUMWZ010000050.1:0-1932 GCA_030529405.1 Bacteroides sp.
AAACAAAGGCAAGTAATGACGCTGATATGTATTTTATCGTTTTCATGCTAATCTATTATTTATGATTATTATGTTATTGATACTCTTTGTTTTGAACTAGGCTTGAGTTCACACTGATATCTGAACTTGGAATTGGGAATATGTTGTATTTAGAGTCTACTCCTACTCCTGTTACAGAACCGCCCTTTCCTTCCCAAGTATAAGTGCTAGAGGTAAACAATCTGAAACGTATTAAGTCTGTACGACGAGTGCCCTCCCAATAAAGTTCACGGCTACGTTCATCAAGTATATTTCTAAAGCTATTGGCTTTCAGCCAAGCCTCGTCTATGTTGCCATTATCATTGCCATAAGCTCTCTTACGTAGTGCATTTACATACTCAACAGCCTTAGCTAAGTTTCCATTAGATGCTCCTCTGACTGTTGCCTCTGCATACATGAGATATATGTCGGCTAGACGGAACAAAGGAAAATCAGTGTCTGGGAATGTTGTGTTAGCACCAGGAACTTGCTTGCTAGTTACGTTTGTGAACTTGTGTACAGACCAACCTTCTGAAGTAAATGTGCCTTGAACAGATGTTTGTATATCAATACTGCGGTTAGCATCGAAGAATATACCACGGTTGTCTTTTATTGTTGCCGCAGTAGGGTTATTGTTGTCAGCATATTCAAATAGTTTTGGCAATTTGCTTGTAGCCCTAAAGCCGTCCCAACCTCCATTGATTCCGTCTTTTTCAACAGATGTTTCGCCACCGTTTCTTGAACCAAGAATGATAGCTGCCATAGCATAAGATTGTGTTTTATTGCCATCGAACACAACAGGGAATATTATCTCTGACTTAGTTTCAGGGTTTTCTCCGTTGTCAGCCTTAAACAAATCAGAATATTTTGGTGCTAACTTGTATCCTGCTGCAATAACTTCATTACATTGTTCGATGCAATCTTTATATCTCTTTTCGCCTGTATATACCTCTGCATTCAAGTACATACGTGCCAACAAAGCACTTGCAACAGCTTTGTCTGCTCTACCGTATGACTGCCTTGCATTAGGTAAATCTGCCTTTATAGCTTTAAGTTCGCTCTCAACCCAGTTGAAAAGCTCTTTTCTTCCTATTTGCTTTGGAGCTATGCTGTAATTACTTTCAGTGATAAATGGTGGATTTCCGAAAGTATCTATCAATATATAATATGCAAGTGCTCTATTGAAACGAGCCTCAGCAACATATTGTGCTTTCTTATTTGCATCTGCAATATTGTCAGAATTCTTGATGAACTCGTTTGCAAGTGCTACTATAAACATACAACGTTGATATACACCTTCAATTGGCTCAACTATGTTTGTACTCCAAGTTATTCCGTTTACTTCTGCACACCAAGCATCTGGCCAAGCCACTTTAGCTTCGTCAGTAGTAGCAGTCTGTAAAGTCCACCAGCTACGCAATAATACTGTGTTTCCAGCATCAAGCCCTGAGATGTCTGAACCACCTGCACCGTCTTGTCCAGACAATGCCCACACAGAATAAAGTTTATTTAGTCCTTTATCGTAGTTTGCAGCATCTTCGTAAGCACGCTTACCAGTTAGCACGTTAGGGTTAAGTGGCTGTACGTCCAAATCGTTCACACATGAAGAGGCGGTGAAAGACAGTGCTAACGCTGCATATATAATATGTTTCTTACTAATCATAGTCTTATTTGTTAGAAGTTAAGGTTAAGTCCTAATGTAAATGTTCTTGGTCTTGGCCACACGTTATAATCAATAGCCGGTGCCTCAGGATCAAGTCCGCTGTAATTAGTTATAGTGAACACGTTCTGTATAGATGCACTTACTCTACCAGATATATTCTTAGAGAATAATTTGTTGAAAGAGTATCCCAAAGTGATGTTGTCCATCTTCAAGAACGATGCATTTTCAAGGAAGTAGTCCGTAACTTTTTG
>JAUMWZ010000050.1:2032-9544 GCA_030529405.1 Bacteroides sp.
CCTGGTAGTTGATCTACTTGATGTTTCTGTATAACTGTGTTCGTACCAAAAGGAGCTGAGCCCGCATCTATACCTGGATATTTTGGATTGTAAGCAGCAGTAAGTTTTGTAATCTTACTATCGTTCCAAGTGATGTTATATCCTAACTGCCAACTGAAATCTTTCTTATCAACTACAATCGCATCAATGTTGAACTCAAATCCCTTATTTTCCATCTCACCTACATTGGCTATGATTTGATTTGTAAAGTTAGTTCCAGCAGGAGCATTTACAGTGTTTAGCAAGTCTTTTGTATGTTTGATGTAGTATTCAAAAGTACCTTTAATTCTATTACCTAAAAATCCGTAGTCAAGCGCAAGATTATAAGTTGTTGTTTCTTCCCATTTTAGGTCTGGGCTGTATCCATTTGGTTTTAGAAGGAATGTTCCTAGATACATACCATTAGGATTAGTTCCTAGTGAATAAGTTGTCAAGTACTGATAATCTCCTATTTCTTGCTGTCCAGTCACACCATATCCAAGACGAAGTTTAAGATTAGACAACACGTTAGTTTTATTCTTCATCCATGGTTCACTTGATATTGTCCAAGCCAATGCAGCTGAAGGGAAAAGTCCCCAGCGGTTATTTCCACTACTAAATCTTGATGAGCCATCTCTACGTAAAGTAGCAGTAAGAAGGTATCTATCCATTAAGCTGTAGTTCATTCTTCCGAAGAAAGAAACAAGGAAATTTTCGTATGGAGCCACAGTGCTACCTTTCTTCAAGTAAGCATTTCTTTCTTCATCGAAAATGTATCCTTCTTTTTCTTTACCCCAATATGCAGGTTTGTTTTCGTCTGTTACTGTATTAGAGAATGTTTGTCCAAAATTTGAGTTATAAAAATGTTGCCATGAGTAACCAGCCATAACATCAAAGCGACTTTGTATAGAAGAAACTTCTTTCACATAGTTCACATAGAAGTCTAACAAGTGGTTACGTCTTAGATTATTCCAAGTACTACCTTGCCCGATATTAGTGAAGTCTGAGTCCTTAGCACTTTGGAATGAGCCTGGAGCCACAAAACTGCTTCCTTCTGATTCTGCTACATCATATCCTAAATTTAAATTTACTCTTAAATCTTCAAATCCATGAATTTTGTAGTCAAGTTGTATATTTCCCAAGCTACGTTTAGTTGTTCCGTGATTATCTACATCATTAAGCAAGCTCAAAGGGTTTACACCTGAAAGCGTATTTGGGTTTGCTCCACTTGTCCAGTTCCAATAACCGTTGAACTTACCGTCTGTGTTTTTAACTGGTTTTGTTGGGTCAAAGAAAGCTGCCGCACCCACTGCTCCGCCGTCTGCAAAGCGTGATTTGTTGATTGTTCCTTTTACGTTCACATCTACACTCAAGTGGTTGTCGAAGAACTTAGGGCTTAAACTGATTGCTCCCGTATATCTTTTGTATGTAGATGTAAGCAATGTTCCGCGTTCGTTGTTATATCCCAAAGATGCACGGAAAGGTAGGAATCCTTTCTTACCTGCTACACTTATGTTTTGATCTGTACTTAGTCCAGTTTGGAATATCTCTTTCTGCCAGTCAGTAGTTTGCTCTGGAAAAAGATTAAGGTATTGTCTTACGTTATCTCCTTGATTAGTTCCTGCCGGATATTGTTCTAACATTATATTTCTGTATTCTTCTGCTCCAAGCACCTTAACTCTGTTGTATGGGTCTTTAGCTGTGAATGTTCCAGAATATGAGATTTTGATTTTGTCTTGCGTACCCTTCTTTGTTGTGATGATAATTACACCGTTTGATGCTCTCGAACCGTATATTGCTGTTGCAGATGCATCTTTTAGCACAGTAAATGTTTCAATGTCATTAGGATTTATAGTAGCCAATGCATTTGGTGTTCCAGGTGCAGAGTCATTTGAAACAGGTACACCGTCGATAACAATCAAAGGGTCATTGCTTGCGTTTAGTGAAGCTCCTCCACGAATACGAATAGCACCTCCCGAACCAGGAGCACCATCTCCAGGAGCCACAAATAATCCTGGCACTTTACCTTGAATAAGTTCTTGTGGGCTTGTCACTGCTCCTTTGTTTTTCTCTTCTGCTTTAATGGCAATAACCGAACCACTGAGGTCTGTTTTTCTAACAGAGCCATACCCGATAACTACAACGTCTTCAAGCATCTGTTGATCTTCCTCAAGAACCACAACAAGTTCTTTCTTGGCAGGCAGCTCTTTAGTAATATAACCAATGAAAGACACGACAATCGTTGATTTAGCATCAGCCTTTATGCTAAAGTTTCCGTCTAAATCCGTTATCTGTCCTCCAGCAACTCCTTTAACACTAACATTTGCGCCAATAATAGGCTCTCCTGTCTTGTCTTTTACATGTCCTTTGACAGTTATTTGCTGTGCAAACGCTGTTGCAGACATCATTATTCCTGCTACTAAGGTTACAAGGAATAAAAAGTTAATCTTCTTTTTCATTGTCTCGTATTAGATTTGTTTAATAATATTCTCTAAGCATCGTTGGTTTCGAAACTTGAAGTCCTTTTTTGTATATATATGTTTCTGTTTTCCAAGTCATATACAATTTAGAAATAAACAATATACAAATTAAAAGTCAACCATATTTACTTGGAAAGTCAGTTATATAGCACTCACATTATTACCAAAAAAGGACTAAGTTTCGTTTTTCTACTTTATTGTCATATAATACACTTCTCTGAGAAGTTTATCTATTATATCTGCCTCTAGATTTGTTTTATGCCAACAGACCACACATCATCACAGATGAAGTGGTCTATCAGCATCAAACACTGCGCACAAATTATTTCTTCTCTATAATGCTTATAGCATATCCTCCACCAATAGCCGACTTTAGTTTTAGCTTAGTCTTGCTTGTTACCGTCATCTTCTTTATCTGATATGCCTGTGGATTTGTTTCCCAATGTGCATCTTTAGCGTCAGTATATATTGTAGCCTCATATTTCTTGCCCTTATCTAAGAAATCAAGCTTTAGGTCAGACACGTGTCCGTCATAACCAGCCGTATTTCCCACGAACCAGTTGTTTGTTCCTTTTGCTTTACGTGCAATAGTTAGATATTCGCCAGGTTCAGCTTCTAGGTAAATACTTTTTTCCCAATCTAAAGCAACATCTTTGATAAACTGGAATGCGTCCATAAATCTTTCGTAGTTCTCAGGAATATCGGCAGCCATTTGTAGAGGACTATACATTGTAACATACAGAGCCAACTGACGAGCGATGGTAGAACGCACTCTTGATTTGTTATCAGGGTTCATCTTGCTACAATCTGTTTCAAACACTCCCGGTGTATAGTCCATAGGGCCACCAATAAGTCTTGTAAACGGAAGTATAGTTGTATGGTTCACATTGTTACCACCAAAAGCCTCGTATTCAGTACCTCTTGCCGACTCATTACCTATCAAGTTAGGATAAGTACGACATATACCAGTAGGACGAACAGCCTCATGTGCATTGACCATTATCTTATAATCTGCCGCCTTCTTAATAGCATATAGGTAGTGATTATTCATCCATTGCCCGTAATGGTGTTCGCCTCTAGGAATGATATTACCTACATAACCACTCTTTACAGAATTATATCCATTATCAACCATAAACTTGTATGCCTTGTCCATATGGCGTTCGTAGTTGCGAACAGAAGAAGATGTTTCGTGGTGCATCATCATCTTCACGCCTTTACTTTCTGCATAACGGCGAATTTCTTGTACGTCGAAGTCTGGATAAGGGGTCACGAAGTCAAAAACATAATCTTTACTATTGCCAAACCAATCTTCCCAACCTTCATTCCAACCTTCAACAAGCAGGGCGTCGAAGCCGTGTTTAGCAGCAAAGTCAATATATCTTTTAACGTTAGCAGTGTTAGCTGAGTGCTTGTTGCTACGTTTCACCTTCTTATAGTCTGTTTCTCCAAGTTTCACACTCTTCAGTTCGTCTGTATAAGCCCAAGAGCCCTTACCTGTAATCATATCCCACCATATACCTATATACTTAACGGGTTTAATCCAAGATGTATCTTCTATCTTGCAAGGTTCGTTTAAGTTCAAAGTCATGCGAGAAGCAAGAATTTCGCGAGCATCATCACTTACGATTACAGTTCTCCATGGTGAAGTGCAAGGAGTCTGCATATGTCCCTTGTTACCTTGTGCGTCTGGAGTAAGATGTGAATGGAAAACTAAGTTCTTATCGTCTAAGTCTAAGTTCATAAGTGAATAGTCTATCAACGCAGCCTCATGTATATTTATATATAAGCCGTCATCACTCTTCATCATAAGCGATGTTTGTACTCCCGTAGGTGAAAATGTTTTTTGCGAACAGTTAGGAGTAACTGCCTTATCCATCTTCTCTCTAATCTCCGAAAGTTTAGATGTTGTGTAGTCATACTCTTGAGTGTCATAATCTCCAGGTATCCAGAATGCCTTATGATCTCCGTTCATTGCAAACTGAGTATGTTCTTCTTTTATGATGAAATAGTTAAGATTTTTTTGTTGAGGAAATTCATAGCGGAAAGCCAATCCATCATTAAACAAGCGGAAAGTAACTATCAAATCTCTCTCGTTCACAGCTTGATGAAGAGTTACTTTAAGCTCATTATAGTTATTTCTTATAGTGCTTTCTTCTCCCCACACAGGTTTCCATGTTTCGTCAAAAGTCGTTTTTGTTGCCGACTTAATAGTGAAACCATTGAAGAAGTTAGCTTGCGAGTCCACTTTGCTAAGGTCTCTTCTGTCCACCCAATCAAAGTCTGTTCTAGCTGTATCTTCTTTCTTTAGTTCAAGTCCTAAGCTACTTGGTTTAATAACTGTCTTGCCTTTGTACACAAGACTATATAAAGCTCTGCCGTAATTATCTATATCAAACGACATATTGAGCTGACCATTTGGCGAACTAAGCTTGTGCTGGGCAAACAAGCCTGTTGTCAATGACGCCAATAATAATAGAATACCGATTTTATTGCCTCTCATAACATTATGATTTTATTGATTATTGTTAGTGTAATTCACCTTGCACACAAATATATTTAATATAGGTATTTTCTCAGATATGTGGTAGTAATAATATAAGATTATATAAAACCTAAAAACCAATATATCAACCCATTAACACAAAAGATATAGACTAATAATATAATCTTATTTGAATTCAAGAATAAGTACTCCTCTACCCTCAAGATGTATTTTATCGCCTATTTTCAATTCTATATTATTTAGCACATCAACTGTATATTGTTTGCCAAACAACTCTATATAGTTTGCAACTTGAATCTCCTTACTTTGGCTAGTACCATTTAACATAACCACCACAGACTTGCCATTGTATGCTCGTTCATACACATAAACTCCATTGTTTGGCACGTAATGTCTGAGTGTTCCCTTAGCAATAACTTCGTTTCCTTTGCGCCAGTTTAGCATTTTAGAAGTGAAGTTGTAGTACTCATTTTGCAGACTGTTTCTTTGCGATTTGTCAAACAGATTTTTCATATCTGTCTTCCACCCGCCTTCAAAGTCTGCACGCAATGCTCCGTCTCCTTGCGCTTTGTCGGCATACATTGCCATCTCTGCGCCATAATATAACTGTGGTATCCCCCTTGTTGTAAGAAGGAATGTAAGTGCTTGCTTATATCTTGCAATGTTGGCAACATCTTTCTCGTTCTTGTTGAAACGTGAAGTATCGTGATTGTCTAGAAACACCAACAAGTTCATAGGGTTTGCATAAACGGCATCTTGTGTTAAGTAATGGTATAGTCTATACAGACCTCCCCCCCAATCTCCCGTTTCTTCCTCGAAAGCCTTACCCATTTCTTCCATCAAAGGAAAGTCCATCACCGTTGGAAGATGCGAGTTTTTAGGTGCAGACACTTTACTATTTTCTTGCCAATAAGATATTAGTACGTTAGAGCCTAACCATGTTTCGCCCACAATATTAAATCGTGGATACTCTTGTCTGACCTCTTTACACCACTGACTCATCATGTCAAAGTCCGCATACGGATGTGTGTCTTGCCTTATACCGTCTATTCCTGCATATTCAATCCACCATATACTGTTTTGAATAAGGTATCGTGCAACGTGTCTGTTACGTTGGTTAAGGTCGGGCATAACCTGAGTGAACCAACCATCGGTAGACGATTTCTTTTCTCTTTCAACGCTATACGGGTCAATCTGTGTAGCTGTTCTAAAGTTTGTTTGATGATAGTTGTTGCCATAGTTAAACCAATCTGTGGCTGGCATATCTTTGAATAAGTAGTTTTCGCTACCACAATGGTTGAAAATCATATCCATAACAACTTTCAGCCCTTTACTCTTTGCCTTTGAAACAAAGTTTACGAAGTCGTCATTAGTACCTAATCTTCTGTCTATCTTATAATAGTCAGTTATGGCATATCCATGATATGAACCTTCTTTCATATCATTTTCTTGAACAGGGTTAAGCCAAACAGCCGTAACACCTAAGTCTGCAATGTAGTCGATATTGTCGCTTATACCCTTAATATCTCCTCCGTGACGAGCAAATGAGTTAGTCCTGTCTACAAAATTCTCTTTCATTCCCTTTACCACATCATTGCTTTCGTCGCCATTTGCAAATCTGTCCGGCATTATAAGATATAGAACGTCAGACGAGTCAAAGCCCACTATCGAAGAAGTCTGTCTTGTGCGTTGTTTAATTTCATACTTCACTTTGGTTGTTTTCTTTCCTTTCTTCAACACAATGTCAAACATCTGTGGCTTAGCTTGGCTCAAATCAAGATATAGCAACACATAATTCGGATTTTCTAACTCTACGGTTTCTTTTATAGTAATATCTTCCGACGTTATGCTTACTTTAGAACCTCCGATGTTATCGCCATAAATCATTAGCTGTAACTCTGTATTCTTCATTCCAGCCCACCAAAAATCGGGGGCAACTCTCTTTATATTCTTAGGTAAAGCCTCTGCCACCGATACGAAAATCAGCAACATTGCCAATATTGAAAGTGTTTTCTTCATGATATAGTTGTTTTTTGTCTTAATAGCAAATCTATGTAATAAGGATATTAAAAAATAGACCTAGTAATTAAAATATAAGTGCTTTTATTTATAAATAACTATATATCTGCATTTTAATAATATTACCCTATGTCTTAATACAAGTAAAATACAGAGTTAAGACAATACGTTTTCTGCTCAAAAAGGCTTATTTATATCCACAAAGCAATACAGTTGGCAGAAAAGAATGAAACAAATGAAAACTAAACCATATATACTTTATAAGTAAACTATATATCATTTCCGTACAGACTATATATAGTTTGCAAGTTGGTTATATATAGTTTATATGACAGTTATATATGGCTAAATAACAAGGTATATGTAACAGGTTTATATGTTGTGTATAAATAAGCAACTCCTTATCTTATAATTCTTTTCATCTCTTCTTTTCTTCTCCTTTTGTCGATACAAAAGGAGCAAAAAATCCCGCTTAGTTTGTTTAGCTAC
>JAUMWZ010000051.1:0-1731 GCA_030529405.1 Bacteroides sp.
AAAAACAAAATATAGTCAGTGGATTTTAAGAAAGGAGAAGTACTATATCTAAACAAACCGCTTGGGTGGAGCTCTTTCAAAGTAGTTGGAAATGTGAGATACAACGTCTGCAAGCGGATAGGAGAGAAGAAACTTAAAGTAGGACATGCCGGAACCTTAGACCCTCTTGCAACTGGGGTAATGATATTATGTACTGGCAAGGCAACTAAGCGCATTGAGGAGTTTCAGTATCAAACAAAAGAATATGTAGCCAAGTTGCAACTCGGTGCAACAACGCCTTCTTTCGATATGGAACACCCCATTGACCAAACATATCCTACAGAACATATAACAAAAGAGTTAGTAAAAGAAACCGTAGGCAAGTTTGTTGGCGACATATATCAAGTGCCACCGGCTTTCTCTGCCTGCATGGTTAATGGCAAGAGAGCCTATGAAATGGCTCGAAAGGGTAAAGAAGTTGAACTAAAACCAAAGTTGCTAAGGATAGACGAAATAGAGGTTTTAGACTGTGACCTAACTAGCAATGAACCTTATCTGAAGATACGCGTTGTTTGTAGTAAGGGAACTTATATCAGAGCCTTAGCACGTGATATAGGAGAAGCACTTAGAAGTGGAGCCTACTTGAGTGAGCTTACAAGAACAAGGGTAGGAGATGTACGACTTAAAGACTGTATAGAAGCCGAGCAATTTGCCGATTGGCTGTCTGTGCAAAATGTAGAGAATAACGAAACAGAATAAATAAAACAAAAGTGTATAATACATGAAACTATCTCAATTTAAGTTTAAGTTACCAGAAGAAAGAATAGCAATGCACCCAGCTAGATATAGAGATGAGTCTAGGCTCATGGTTATAAACAAGAAGTCTGGTACTATAGAGCATCTAATGTTTAAGGATATCTTAAACTATTTCGATGATAAAGATGTGTTCGTATTTAATGACACAAAAGTTTTTCCTGCACGTCTTTACGGAAATAAGGAAAAAACTGGAGCTAAGATAGAGGTGTTTTTGTTGAGAGAGCTTAACTCTGAACTAAAGCTATGGGACGTTTTGGTAGACCCTGCAAGAAAGATTAGAATAGGAAACAAGCTGTTTTTTGGCGATGACGACTCTATGGTAGCAGAGGTTATAGATAACACTACATCTCGTGGAAGAACATTGAGGTTTTTATATGATGGCGATCATGATGAATTCAAACGTTCACTCTATGCTTTGGGAGAAACTCCACTACCTCGTTCAATTATAGATAGAGAGGTGGTTGAGGAAGATGAAGAGCGTTTTCAAACAATTTTCGCCAAGAATGAGGGGGCTGTAACCGCACCTACAGCTGGTTTGCACTTTAGTCGTGAACTCATGAAACGCCTTGAAATAAAAGGTGCCGAGTTTGCTTACATCACTCTGCACGCAGGGTTAGGAAACTTCAGAGAGATAGATGTTGAGGACTTGACAAAACACAAGATAGATTCTGAACAAATGTTTGTAGAAGCAGAGGCTACTAAGATTGTAAACCGAGCAAAAGATAATGGCAAGCGTGTTTGTGCTGTTGGTACAACGGTTATGCGTGCTATAGAAACAGCAGTAAGCACAGACGGACGACTTAAAGAATATGAAGGCTGGACAAACAAATTTATATTCCCTCCATACGAGTTTAATCTTGCAGACTCTATGGTGTCTAACTTCCATATACCAGAGTCTACACAGTTGATGATTGTGGCAGCTTTTGGAGGTTACGA
>JAUMWZ010000051.1:1831-9417 GCA_030529405.1 Bacteroides sp.
ACATAGCAAAGCGTTAATACTTTATATGTAAACTGTTAATGCTTTGCTTCTGTTTTATATATAGTCAGATTGCAAAGTAATATAAGATTAGAAATGTCAGTAGCATACCTTTCTTTAGGAACAAATATAGGTAACAAGAAGAATAATATTCATACAGCTTTAAGCCTTCTTAATCAAGAGGTTGGCTCTGTTTCGAGAGCATCTGAGGTGGTAGAAACTGAACCTTGGGGCTTTAGTAGCAATAATTCTTTTCTTAATTGTGCGGTTAAAGTGGAAACAACGCTCTCGCCAAAAGAACTGTTATGTGCCACTCAGAAAATAGAACGAGATATGGGAAGAGAACATAAATCTGTGGGTGGAGCATATAAAGATAGGATTATTGATATAGATATTCTTTTATATGATAGTAGTGTGCTTGAGGTTAAAGAGTCAGGTAATGTGACACTTAGTATACCTCATAAGCTGATGCATGAAAGAGAATTTGTGTTGAAACCATTGTCTGATATAGCCTCGGAAGTGGTGCACCCTGTGCTTAATAAAACTATAAGCAACCTATATAGAGATTTGCTTGCACAACAATAGAATTCAGATTGTGCAGAAAGAAACATATATTCTTCTGCCTTTTTTGAACAAAAACGTTTACTTTTGTGTTTAGTGTTAGGAATAATAATTATAACAAACAACAATTTTAATTATGAAGAAGTATATTTGCGTAGTATGTGACTATGTTTATGACCCAGAGTTGGGCGATCCAGATAGCGGAATTGAGCCAGGAACAGCTTTTGAAGATATTCCAGATGATTGGGTTTGTCCACTTTGTGGAGTAGGTAAGGAAGACTTCGAACCATACGAAGGATAATTACTTGTAGATTGATAGCACAAGCTACTTATTTGAGTTAAATCTTATAAGTAGCTTTTTCTGTATAAGGCATTACAGGTTTTGTGCTTTTATAATATAATACTTACTTTGTAATATATCTGTGTCAGATGGAGAAATACTTAGACGATAAAGAATATATAAAGGAAAAGAAAACGGTAAGCTTGGTAAAGGCTAACTTGTTTTCGCTTGCTTTACTGCCTTTGTTTGGATTGCTTTATTATGTTCCTTTCTTTATTATGTGGGATTTCGAAGGCGTGGCATTTGGAAACCTAGATATGTTCTGTTTTATTCTTATATTTATTGGTGGCATAGTTGTGCATGAACTAATTCATGGCATAACTTGGGCACTCTTTGCAAAGAATGGTTTTAGGTCGATTAAGTTTGGGGTTCTATGGAAGATGCTTACTCCTTATTGTCATTGTAAAGAACCACTTAGATTAAGACATTATATATTAGGTGGACTAAGTCCACTTATTTTTGTTGGTGTAATACCAGCCTTAGTAGGTATTATCATTGGTAATTTTTACTTGATGAACTTTGGATTTTTGTTTTCTGCTGCAGCGGCAGGTGATATAATGATTGTGCTTGCACTTTGGAATGAAGATAAAGATACTTTTGTGCAAGACCACCCATCGGAAGCAGGCTGCTATGTTTATCGTAAGAGAAAGTAATAGCAGATGTTAGATATAGATTATTTGCATACAAGGAATATATAATCACTCTATTATGTGTGTGGTATTCAACAAAATAATATACTGTTTAGCAAGACAGCTATAACAAAAAAGGCATAGAATATTCTATGCCTTTTTTGTTATTATAAGCTTTGACTGATGTCAAACAGAATTATCTTTTGTTTATCTGCTTAAAGAAGTCGTTTCCTTTGTTGTCTACCAAGATGAAAGCAGGGAAATTTTCAACCTCAATCTTCCATATTGCTTCCATTCCGAGTTCAGGGTATTCCACACACTCAATCTTCTTTATGTTGTTTTGTGCAAGGATAGCCGCTGGACCACCTATTGAGCCAAGATAGAAACCGCCATACTTTTGACAAGCATCTGTTACTTGTTGGCTTCTGTTTCCCTTAGCGAGCATAATCATACTGCCTCCCTTGCTTTGGAAAAGGTCTACATACGAGTCCATACGTCCTGCTGTTGTAGGTCCCATACTTCCACAAGCCATTCCCTTAGGGGTTTTAGCTGGTCCCGCATAATATATAGGGTGGTCTTTCATATATTGAGGCATATCTTCTCCTCTGTCCAATCTCTCTTTCAATTTAGCGTGTGCTATGTCTCTACCCACTATTATTGTACCATTGAGAGATAGACGAGTGGCAACTGGATACTTAGAAAGTTCGTCAAGAATTTCTTTCATAGGTCTGTTTAAGTCAATCTTAACTACATCTCCTTCTCCTGCATTTCTCATCTCTTGTGGTATCAATTCTGCTGGGTGTGCATCAAGTTTCTCAATCCAAATACCATCTTTGTTAATCTTACACTTAATGTTTCTGTCTGCAGAACAAGACACTCCAAGTCCAACAGGGCAAGATGCACCATGACGTGGTAAACGTATTATTCTCACATCGTGAGCCAAGTATTTGCCACCAAACTGTGCTCCAAGTCCAATCTTATGAGCAGCTTCAAGCACTTGCTTCTCAAGTTCAATGTCTCTGAATGCACGTCCGTGTTCGTTTCCTGTTGTTGGCAGATTGTCGTAAAATCTTGTTGATGCCAATTTAACTGTAAGTAGATTCTTTTCTGCAGATGTTCCTCCGATAACGAAAGCTATATGGTATGGAGGGCAAGCAGCAGTACCAAGAGATTTGATTTTCTCTACCAAGAAAGGAACTAGGGTTGCAGGATTAAGTATTGCCTTTGTTTCTTGATATAAGTATGTTTTGTTTGCCGAGCCACCACCTTTTGTAACGCAAAGGAACTCATATTCCATTCCCTCAGTAGCTTCTATGTCTATCTGTGCAGGAAGGTTACACTTAGTATTGACCTCATCGTACATGTTGAGAGGTGCATTTTGAGAGTATCTAAGATTTTCCTCTGTATATGTTTTGAATACTCCTAACGACAAGGCTTCTTCATCGCAATATCCAGTCCATACTTGTTGTCCCTTCTCGCCGTGTATGATTGCTGTTCCTGTGTCTTGACAGAAAGGCAAAACTCCCTTTGACGCAACTTCTGCATTACGTAGGAATGTAAGTGCAACATATTTATCGTTTTCGCTAGCTTCAGGGTCTGAAAGAATCTTTGCTACTTGTTCGTTGTGCGAACGTCTAAGCATAAATGACACATCTTTGAATGCTGCGTTTGCCATAGCTGTAAGCCCTTCTTTCTCTATCTTTAGGATAGGTGTGCCTTCAAACGAGCTAACAGAAACATAATCTTTAGTCAGAAGATAGTACTCAGTAGTATCTTTACCTTTCTCAAACATTGGTTGATACTTAAATTCTGGTGTTGCCATAAGTATATATTTTATTACGTGAATATTTATTCTATTCGTTTACGTCCTCATACACGTCATATAAGAAGTCATTGTAAGGATATTTCTGCACGTGTAACTCCTTAATCTTGTCGTATATCTTTCTCTTCATCTCTTCCACGTTAGTACGCTCTTTTGCCGATATAAACATACAGTCGTTGTTCATCTTAGCCATCCATGTCTTCATCAATTCTTCCAGACTTATATTTTCTTTTTTCATCGGTGTGAGGTCGTCCTCTGCTTTCTCTACATACGTGTATGCATCTATTTTGTTGAAGATAATCATTGACGGCTTATCTCCGCTGTTAATGTCGGCAAGTGTTTTATTTACCACCTCTATTTGCTCGTCAAATCCGCTGTGAGATATGTCTACAACGTGTATAAGCAGGTCTGCTTCTCTAACCTCGTCAAGTGTAGATTTGAACGAATCTACCAAGTCAGTAGGCAGTTTTCGTATAAACCCTACCGTGTCAGAAAGCAAGAATGGGAGGTTGTCTATTATCACTTTTCTCACAGTTGTGTCTAATGTAGCAAACAGTTTGTTTTCTGCAAACACTTCGCTCTTAGACAGCATATTCATTATCGTAGATTTGCCCACGTTGGTATATCCCACCAATGCGGCACGTATCATTCTTCCTCTGTTTTTGCGTTGAGTAGCCTTTTGTTTGTCAATCTCTGCAAGTCTTTCTTTCAGCAAAGACATACGACCTAAGATGATACGTTTGTCCATTTCAAGCTGAGTTTCACCTGGTCCACGAAGTCCAACAGAACCGCCTTTACCGCTACCACTTCCGCTACCTCCACCTTGACGTTCCAAGTGCGTCCATAAGCGTTGTAGGCGTGGCAACATATATTTATATTGCGCAAGTTCCACTTGTGTCTTTGCACTTGCTGTTTGCGCTCTCATAGCAAATATGTCTAATATTAGAGACGTACGGTCAAGAATTTTTATTTTGAGTTCAGCCTCAATATTTCTTATTTGTTTGGCAGAAAGTTCATCGTCAAATATAACCATTCCCACTTCTCTTTCTTCTTCCGCCTCAGCCTCTATATATTGCTTAATTTCTTCCAGCTTACCTTTGCCCACATAGGTTACGGAGTGTGCGGCAGGTAGCTTTTGTGTGAAACGTTTCACAACTACTGCTCCCGCTGTTTCTGCTAGAAATTCCAACTCATCAAGATATTCTATTGTCTTTCTTTCGTCTTGGTTTTGCGTTATAAGTCCCACCAATACGGCAGTTTCAACCTTTGCTTGCGATATTACAAAATCTTTCATCTAATATTTTTTGTTCTCCTTTGTTTTCACATCCTATGCTATTCCACTTATAAGATGTGTTTGCTCAACTTCTAAATCATATATAGCCTTAAACTTAGCCATATACAGTTGCAAAGATAGTTTTTTATGTTGCAATGGGCAATAAATAACTTTCTCTTTATTGCTTGTGTATGTTGTGTTTAATCGTCTTTGACTACTTGAAAACAAACTATCTCTTACGGATAACTCAACACGACTATGTTTCAGTTCATTTGTATAAGGTCTTCTATATGCTCTCTGTTGTTGCTAAGTCGTGGCACCTTGTTTTGTCCGCCCAGCTTACCACGTTTAGCCAACCAGTCATGAAACAAATCTTTTCTTGCCACAATCAGTTCTAGTTGCTCTAAAGCAATGCTTTTGTGTCGCTTAGCCTCATAGTCAGAGTTTACTTCTTGCAGTGTGTTGTCAAGTATCTTTGCAAACTTGCTAACATCGTCTGGCATTACACTAAACTCTATGAGCCATTGATGTCTGCCCTTACCCTCTGTATCCATAAACACTGGTGCAGCAGTATATTCATTCACTTGCGCCCCCGTCTCTCTGCAAGCCTTTGCAAGTCCTCTCTCTGCGTTGTCTATGATTATTTCCTCACCGAAAGCATTGATAAAGTGCTTTGTTCTGCCCGTAATCACAAATTTGTATGGCTTTTTGCTTGTAAATCTTACCGTGTCTCCTATCATATACCTCCATAGTCCTGATGAAGTGCTTATCAGCATAGCATAATTTTTGTTTAGCTCAACCTCTTCCAAACAATATGCTTTAGGCTTTTCTTTGCCCACTTCTTCCATAGGCACAAACTCATAAAACACATCATAGTCAATCATCAGCGTCATTGCAGGGTCTGATAAGTCCGTTTGTGTGCCGAAGTAACCTTCTGATGCGTTGTAAGTTTCTACATAGTGCATCTTTTCGCTAAGTATAATCTGCTTATACTGTTCTCTGTATGGGGTAAAGGCAACACCACCGTGGAAGAACACTTCCAAGTTTGGCCAGACTTGCTCTAACGATGTCACTCCCTTGCGCTCCATTACGTTTTTTATCACAACAAGCATCCACGAAGGCACACCCGACAGATTTGTTACGTTGGCGTTTATCGTTCCGTCCACAATCTTTTTAATCTTCTCCTCCCATTCGCTCATCAGTGCCACCTCTTTGCTCGGCACTCTCAAGTACTCCACAAACGGATTTACGTTCTCAATGAGTATAGCAGAAAGGTCGCCCACTATGCTGTTTTTTATGTTTAAGTTTGGACTGTGGCTACCACCAAGTATAAGGCCCTTGCCCGAAAAAAAGTTACTGTTTGGATTTATAGCAAGATAAGACGCCACAGCATCTTTACCACCCTTGTAGTGTATGTTGTGCAACGCCTCTTTCGTCACAGGTATGAACTTGCTCTTATCGCTTGTTGTTCCCGAAGACTTAGCATACCATTTGCAAGTGCCGTTCCACAAAATGTTTGCCTCTCCTTGCATCATGCGCTCAACGTATGGTTTTACTTCCTCGTAAGTCTGCACGGGCACATTGTTTCTAAAATCTTCGTATGTCTTTATATTTGAATATCCGTATTTCTTTCCCCATTCCGTGTTCTTGGCTCTGCTAACAAGGCTCATCAATGTTTGTTGTTGCATCTGCTCAGAATGTGTGGCATATTTCTCAATAGTCTTTGCACGTCCTGCAAAGAACGGAGCTATAATCTTCGTTATGTTCATAATTATCCTATTGTGATATCAGATGGCAAAAGTATTATATTTATCTTTTTTTATAAAAGATGCGGTGCAAATAATAGATATAAATAACGACTTTTGTGTCATTATTAGTATTTAAGTCGTAAAAACAACTGCATTATGAGGATAGGAATACTCACAGCGGGCGGAGATTGCCCAGGAATAAACGCAACGATAAGGGGAGTTTGTAAGACAGCCATTCACAACTTTGGACTGGAAGTGATTGGCATACACAATGGTTTTCAAGGACTGCTAACTAAAGATGTAGAGCCTTTGACGGAAACGTCATTGTCCGGACTGCTAAACACGGGGGGGACTATGCTTGGAACATCTCGTGAAAAGCCGTTTAAGAAAGGTGGTATCGTGGACGGAGTAGATAAGCCTAAGCTCATTATGCAAAATATGGAAGAGATGGGAATAGATAGTCTTGTGTGTATTGGAGGCAACGGAACACAAAAGACTGCGCTCAAATTTGCCAATCTTGGAATGAAAATAGTGTCAATACCTAAGACTATCGACAACGATATATGGGGAACAGACGTAACTTTTGGTTTCGATACAGCAGTAACCATAGCCACTGACGCAATAGACCGCCTTCATTCAACGGCTAACTCTCACGGAAGAGTTATGGTAATAGAAGTGATGGGGCACAAAGCAGGCTGGATTGCTCTGCACTCTGGCATGGCTGGTGGGGGAGACGTTATACTTCTTCCTGAAATTCCTTACGACATAAAAAACATTGCAAACACCATATTAGAACGACAACGTAAAGGAAAGGCGGCAACTATCGTTGTTGTTGCCGAAGGTATTAAAGTAAATAACGGAAAGAAGGCTGCTACATATATTGCCGAAGAGATTGAGTA
Organism: Bacteroides sp.; assembly: GCA_030529405.1. GTDB lineage: Bacteria > Bacteroidota > Bacteroidia > Bacteroidales > Bacteroidaceae > JAUMWZ01. The sequence continues at coordinate 9,101 of JAUMWZ010000051.1, forward strand.
TGCAACCGGTATAGAAACCCGCGAAACCGTTCTTGGGTATATTCAACGTGGAGGAAGTCCAACACCTTTCGACAGAAACATATCTACCATGATGGGCGGACACGCTACCGAACTTATTGCACGTGGAGAGTTTGGCAAAATGGTAGCACTGAAAGGTCACGACATAACCTCTGTGCCGTTGGAAGAAGTGGCGGGCAAGCTAAAACTTGTAACCGAAGACCACGAACTTGTTGTGCAAGGCAGACGCATGGGCATCTGCTTTGGATAGATAGTTGATGAAAAAGAAAGGAATATATCTGTTTTGATAAGTGTAATTA
>JAUMWZ010000052.1:0-572 GCA_030529405.1 Bacteroides sp.
CTGACGAAACTGTTACCGATATGCTTTGAAAATGAGCTTTCACAGCGTCAGAAACAACGAATTTCACCGACACATTTGTTTGAGGAACAACGAGCGAAACTCTTGTAATATCGTTTTCTATTATCTCTATTTGTGTTTCAGATTCATATATCGGACTTCCAAGAGTATTGCTTTCTGCCTCCTTAGCTCTGTTGTCTGTATATGCTTTCAGTGTATAAACTCCCACCGGAATGGATATTCTCTTTGTCAAATCTGTGTTTGGAGCAAAGTCTTTTACCACTTCACTTGTGCCACTAACTATCTGTATTCTGAGTCTACTGTCTACTACTCTGCTTAGCGGAACAATCTCTTCGTCCACCGAAAGCATTGCATTGTCTATCGAAATAAAGCCCACTCTTGTTTCAGTTTTGCATGAACTGAAAGCAAATGTGACAATAGCTATTATAGCAGTTATGATATATCTGTATGTAAATCTATTTTTCATAGTTCAGTGTGAATGAATTAACCCAAAGTTCGCTACCCTTTATGTATGCGTAAGAATACCACCAACCTTTGTTTGTATCTTCAAAGGT
>JAUMWZ010000052.1:582-9411 GCA_030529405.1 Bacteroides sp.
TTTCAAATGGTCTCTATCTTCTTTCGTACCGCTCTTGAATATAATCTTAATGTTAGTCACTGCAAGGTGCTGAGTTTCCTCAGTGTAGTTGTAAGTTATATCTACTTTTTGGTCTGTGTAACTATCTACTCTTGCATTAGATTTATACTCTCCTGTGCCAAGAACTGTCGTTTTCCCGTCAGTTATATTCTCCACTATAACGGTTGCTATATACTCATCGTCACTGTGAGGCATAGCTTTGTAATTGAAAGTCATTGATGTAGGTCGTGCATACATCTGTTTTCCCGCAACACTATCTGTGTGTGGGTCGTAAGTACCCATACACAATATACCAGCCGATATGTTATTTATCACACTACCTGTTTTATATCCGAAAGCACAAGTATTACCACTCCCCCAACCTATTGTCATCATGTGGGCAACATTATTACCATTATCCCTCAATGGTAGTGTGCTAGATTTTGAGACATAGAAGGCATTGACCCCATTTGAGTGGCAAGTGAGTGAGTTTCGAGTATCAATCCACCCTCCTTTGAAGGTATATAGCGGATTGCCCGACTTAGGATTTGTTTGAGTATATCCTTGGTTTAGGTCGCTATTAGGTATTGCCACCTCCTCGTATGTTCTCACCTCTGTTACCTTTCCTTGTATGGTTTGGCGGTAAACAGGTTTTAGATAGATTGTAGTTCCTGCTTTCAGAGCAGACAGTCTATAGTCTGTTGGCAAGTCAGTCCAGCTCACTTTGTCTGTGCTGTAATAATACTTTACGTTGGCAGATATAGTTGCGTAGCTGCCTTTTTGTATATCTTTTTCAGTCAAAGCAACCGCTGTGAACTCCTTAGACCATAAGTTTCCGTATGGTATTGACATAGAAAACTCTGGCTTAGTAACCTTCATTGAATATTCAACCTCATTGCTCCAGCGGTCGTTTGCTTTTACCTGCACTTTTATTTTGTTATCGACCACCGCATCGTCTAAGCTCATAAAAGCCTCACACAGTTGTTTAAGATTGATTGCTCCGTTCTTACTCTCCAGCTCAGGCATAGTTACGCCAACTTCTGCAAGCTGTTGTTTGTCCTCGTCAGTGATAGTTGATAGCTGGTAAGACTTATTTAACCTTGAAAGAGCATTGTCTTTAAGGTCGAAAGTGATTATAGCGTCTTGCAAAGGAGATGATGCAGAGTATAAGACTTGAGCATCTACAACCTCTGCTGTTTCTGTTACATTCAGTACGTTTGTTTCATCAAATCCTGTGGCAGAAATCTTAGGCTTTGGCAACCACGTTTGTGGTAAAACTTCCGTTACTTCAGCCTTATCTACCGTTTCTTCTATGGTTATATCAAGCACAGCCCCAGTCATATTTGTCGGGTCAATGAGTATTCCGTATTTATAAATCTTAGATGGTTGCACCGCCGATATAGTAGCAAATAGCTTTGAAAAGTTTTGACCATTCTCTGCCCACGTACCTTTCAAGTAGAAGGCTACCTTTACACCTTGCTTGAAATATATGTGTTGTGCCGATTCTGGCAATACACTAACCGCCTCATCGCCTACTTTAGCCTCCACTCGGTAGTTTAATAAAACCTTATCAAGTTGAGATTTATTCTTAAACGTGAAGTCTGCAAGTGAGTTGCCCACCCTGCAAGGAATGGTTATATTCTTGTTTTCGCCAGTGTGTATTTCAAACACCACCTCGTCAGAAACAAAGTATGGTGCATCTAAAGCCAAGTTTGGATTGTCGCCATATTGAGCAGTAACGGAGTATGTTCCGTTAGCAATCTTGACGGGTTGTAAAGACTTAAATCGCTCTATTGTTCCTCTAAACACATCTTTACTGATGTCTTTGCGCGTGAGTTCAATATCGAATTTTGATGTGATTTCTTCTGACAGCACAGGCAAAGAACGTGTGTGCATAGCTTCTTCATCTACAATAGAGAAACTTAGTGTAGACGGTTTGCCCACATACTCATCACTGTTGCACGAAGAGATTAAGGCAACAATAAAAGTAAATATATAATAGTAAGTTTTTTTCATAAACATAAGTTTGTCATACACTTAGCTGTTTTGTGTGGCAATGCGTTCATTTCTGCTTTTCAAACCATATATAGCTGACTTTCAAACTGTATATAGTTGATTTTTAGTTTATATATAGTTTAGAAATAAAGTATATATAGTTTGTAAGTAGGCTAAGATAGGTCTGCTGGCACACAAAAGAGCATCGCCCCATTAGATGTATCATCAATAAACGCAAAACCTATTACTGCCATTTGCTATTCATAGATAAGCTGAAACTCATCTATCCATAGCGTACTGCCGTGTCCTACTTGTCCCACAATCTTTGCCCCCTCAAACTCTCCGCCATATCTGCTTGACGTTGCCACAATAGCTATTTGTGAGGGTTTCAATTGTTTGTTTTTATATTCTAATTTTATATCAAACTCTTTGTAATTATTTACTTCTGCGTTGGTAGAAAACTCTCCATAGGCTATTTCCTCTCCATTAGTTGCCCACAGACGAATGTATATGTGACACTCGTCTTTAGTGAGATTGCCCGGTATCTTACCATTATTTGTTATCGGTTTAGGCAGATATTTATAGTAACCCTTTAATCTGTCGGGGCGTGCGCCACTATATGGTCTGCCAAAATTAACGCTTGCTGATGGCTTGAACGCATTAGTTTTATATTTGCCTATAAACAAATTGCCCGCTGCCGCACCTACAAGAGTGACCCTTTCTGTTATGCTTCTCATCTTTGCAGCCTTTCCTTTATATGCATCTTCTCCTTCAACAGGAACTGTTACAGGCTCATGTCCGCCCGCAAGTGCAGATGTCACACCTTCGTTTCCAGTAGCCCAATATGCTCCGTTCTCGTCATTATTGTCGGCAATAGGGTTAGCATACCAGTTCTTTCCCTTTTGTGTCCACGTGTCAAAGTTTAAGTTAGGAATCTCTGCTATACGTTCTGTTTTGAAAGCAAAAGCATTTCCTGCCTGACCCTCTACAACTATGCGCCACATGTAGTCTGTTCCGTCTTTCAACGGCTTTATGGTTGCTTCGAAATTGCTATTATCAATCATCTTAACGTTAGACTTAGAAAGTTTGTGCCAAGTTTGTTCTTCCTTCTGCTTATACTCAACTTCGAAGTTAGTTCCGTTCTTCACACCCCCATAGGCTATTGCTCTCTTAGCCCAAGCATCTACACCTTTTATGGTAGATAAACTCTGTGTGTGTGCCACCTCAACAGTCCAAACTCCCATATCACGCTTACCACGCTTGACAGAGAACTTCTGCGGGCGTGTAAAGTCTTTCACAGTAGATGGCAATGGAGATAATATTGTGTTTACACCCTCTACGTTCAACTTTTCAATAGTTATGTCATTTAGTGGTTGATCTTCTGAAACGTAAATCAAAACAATCTTATTCTTCGAGTCAATTATAGCCTCTCCAACTTGATTTGACACTTGAATCTCTCTATCGACAATCTGATTTACTGATACAGTCCAAGTATAGTCTTGATATGTTTTGATAAGAAAAGCAACATCGTGTGAGAAGTTTACACGTGTGTTTGCATTATTAGGCAGGAAGTTTATACCCTCAAAACTGAAGTCGGGAAAGTTTGACGGTTGAATAAGTTTTTTAGCATCTGGATATACTTTAGCCTTGTCTGTGATGATAAGTTTAGTTATCTGAAGTCTTTCTAGTTCTACACTTTCGTCCACATTGATACTAACTGTTTGGCTAACGTTATCAATTTTTGCGTCACCTATCTGACCTTCCACCTGAATAGTCTTTATCTCGCCTTTAATGTAAGGATATGGTATGTCATTCTCTATACAAGATGTGAGGAAAATAAAGAGGGTTGATATTATAGATATATATGTTTTCATCTTTACAGTAATATTGTTTCATCAGAAGTAATACGACATTCCTATATCTATTCCGAATAGATTTATCTTAAAGTCAGCAGAGCTGTTTCGTCTGTAGCCTGATTCCACTTGGTCAGTCTTCTGACTTTGCCATGAAAAGTCTAACCCGATGACAGGTATAAGAACCTCTACTGCAAGGTTGTTTGTTACGAATGCAGACAATCCCGGTGCTGAACCAATAGTCATTTTATGCGAAGTTTGGTGCGTACCTGTGAATTCTGTGCCAATACCCGAAGTCATTTTTGCTTGACCATAAGCATAAGCCAGACGCAATTCATTAAAGAAACCGAATATCTTGCTATTACCTATGCCCATATACGTTCTTAAAAAGCCCGCACCCGATATAGAATGCTCAAGATAATTGAAGTTTTTTATGTCGAAAGACAAGTCATTGCTAAGTCTAATATCAATATTGTCTATGTTCACATAGCTTCTTCCATAGTGGAAACGACCTCCAGCTGCTATGTTGTCTTTGAAGAAATAGCCAAAATAAGGGCTTACCTTGAATGTATATCCCTTAACGTCTATGTTTTTTAGTGCAAAGAACTTGAAGTTATCCATATTCTGCTCATTGTATGAGAATGAACAACCCCCCATGAAATAGCCTTTTGGCACAAACAAACTTCTCTTTATCTCTCTGTCGAGCTTTACTCGTTTTGCTTCTGCCGATACAGAAACAAGAACACAAAGTAATACTATTACGTATAGTTTCTTCATCAGTTTTATTTTGTTATAAGCGGATTGCTGTCGTAAACAAACTCGAAATCGTCAAGCAACATAACACTACTTGTACTTCCAATAAAGTAGTCTCCATACTTACTTGCACTCACTACAATCACAAGGTATCTTGGTTTGCGAGTAAACGATATATAGTTTAGATCTAAAGTAAACTCATTCCATTTGTCAGTTGTATTTACTTTACTTTCGGGCAATTCTGCGTATGCAATTACGTTAGGGTCAGTCTTATAGTTTACGAAAGTCTTTGTGGAAGTGTTTACAGTATAAGGTGCTGGTTTGTCGCTTAGTGCTATGTAGATAGCACACTTATCTTGCGACCCACGACTTATCACTGTTCCGTCTGGCAGAGTACCGTTATAGTCTACACTACCTGGTTTATACTTGTACCAACCTTTCAGTTTAGACGGACGATGAGAGAAAGGAACACCAAACTGTAGTTCTGCTCCCGATGTTCCAATGGTTTTCACAAAGTGCCCCGTATATATATTGCCTGCAGCAAACTTACCAAATCCCAAGAAACCCACGAATTGCGACTGCAAACGTGCAGCTTTTCCTCCAGCTGTACGAACGTCAGTTGTCTCCTCATGTGTAGGATATTTACTTAGAGTAGATGTACCTACGTTGCCCGAATCCCAGAAGCTATTGCGTGTGTCTGCTTCTTGCTGACTTCCCGCATACCATATACCTTTAGAGCGAGACCATAAGTCAAAGTTTCCATTATAAAGTGGTTCAGCTTTGTCAGTAACAAAACTTACCTCGTTACTTATATTCTCTCCAGCTCGTGTGCGATAAGTATATGCTGTTTCAGGTTGCAGATTTCTGACAACAGCTGAATATACTCCGTCCAATTCCTTAGTAGCATCTATTTGTTGCCACTCCTCACCCGACTTCTTATATTCAAACAGCACAGTTTCATTCTTACTATTTACAAAGTTTGCTCTAAGCTCAGCCAACTTCGCCCATGTATTAGAAACGTCCAAAGACTGTATATTCTCTTTCGCATCTTCATCAACAGACACCGTCACATCTACCTCATATTCGGTCATAACATTATCTACTGTGATTGTAATATTAGAAGAACCGTTGTTTGAAATGTCATAGTTCAGCTTGTAATGTACACCTGCTTTCGACCTAGGAGATAATATTTTCCTGTCAGTGAATGTATTTCCTTGCTTGTTAGTCAATATAAGTTCGGCGGTAAGTTCCTTTTCTGCAACGAAATATGATGCTGTGTTTTCTTGCATAGCAATCTTTCCCAAGTCGTTGCCAACCTTTACTGAATAGCTTGAAAAAGCAGACTTGAATCTGTCGGAATACTTCACTGTTACCATAGATTGAGATAGCCTGCAAACAATTTGTACAGATTTAACTTTTCCTTTCTCTATATCTATCGTCGTTTCTCCCTTATATATGGGTCCTGCATCTTCTCCCTGTAGATTTTCTTTATTAGGCGTGAATGCCTTAACCGTATATCTTCCAGTTTCAAGTATTATCGGTTCGTTTTTCAGTTGTTTCCAGTCTGCACTTTCTCTGACTACTGTTCCGTCTGATTTTATTATTTGTATGCCTATGGTTTCTTCATTACTACGGGTAGATACCTTTACATTCTTATCCAGATTTATATTTGAAATCTGTATGTATCCTAATTGTCCTTTATCAGAAATATTATCCTCCGTGTTACAAGATATGAGAACTGACAGCAACAATAAGGTTACAGAAAATAATGTGTATATTCTCTTCATTTCTTAACCCTCCATTCTTATAACCAAATCTTTCTTTACCCTTGCGTCTGTTTCGTCTACCACTTCTATTGAGAATGTATATGTGCTAACTCCAAATGTAGGTAGCAAACTCATGAAAGAAGTAATATCGAACTTGAAATTCTTGCTTCCTTTCAGTTCTTTTCCTTCTTCCAGCAGTCCCAAACCGTTAGGAAATGGGTTGCTAAGTATGTTTTTCAGCTCGCCAGGATTAGCCATATCAAACTTATTTGTTATTCCCATTGCTGTCAAAGCCTGATTAAAATCGCTGTTGTCTGACTTAATTTCCACAAAAAGGTTCTTTATTACTCTTGGTGCATCAATATTTACAACGACTGTTCTATCCTCATTTTCTTGCGAAATGTGGAATACTCTTTCCTCTGCTCCTTCTATTTTCAGCTCGCCGTTATTAGGTTCTTGGTTGCTTGGTTCTCCTTGTCCTTCTTCAAAAACTATGTTTTCTGTAGGTATCTCAACACTTTCCTCTCCGTTGTTCCAAGAAAGGTCTACTGTTACTCCAAAGTTCACTTTGGTAACATTTTCTATTACATTTTCCTCACCCGGATTTATGTTTATCTTGAAAGCATCTCCACCAACGATTACTCTATTATTGTCTGCATTTACAGGCTTGTTTATCACATACGATTGTGATACTTTCTTGCCCGATTTAAGAGTAGCTTTCACGCTCATAGATATGCTTCTAGAGTCTTTTGGTACTGCATAAAACGTGAGTGCAGTAACATTATCTTTCGTGTAAATGAAGTTTGCATCGCTACCGTTAGATATAGTAATGGTATAGTCATCATTAAACTTTTGCTTGAAATTGTCAGAAAGATTAAGTTCTACGACAACGCAGTTTAGCTTGCAAGTGGCATTGACTTCTGTTGTTCTGCCTGCCACAACTGTGAAGTCGTTCTTAGCATAATAAAGCGGAACTGTAGACGAAGTAAATCCAACTGGCGACTGATTGTAGACCTCTACCGTATAGTTTCCAGCAACAAGTTTAACGTTTCCTCCCTCGTCTTTAAGCTCTTTGTATGTGCAGTCCTTATGAACTATCCCAGTAGCATAGCTTGTCACTCTAACAGTATAATTATCAATATTTTCCAAACTCTCTACAGTTAGTTTCTCAGCTGTATTTACTCTAGTTTCAATTTCAGAAGAGTTTACTTTCAATTCAAATATACCTTGATTTTCGGTCGATACACCTTTACTTCTAAGCTCATCTCTCATTTCGCAAGAAGTAATCATCATTGCCAAAACTACTATATATATATATGATATTCTTTTAATCATTTCTTTGTTCCTCCTATTTTATGGTTCAGATACGTATTCATCTGGTATAATAACGTCAATAACCTCTTCTTCAACATCAGAGCTTATAATCACAGATATACCTTCTACTTTACCACCCTCAACATTTACTATCTTAGGTCGTACTCCTATCTTTATAAAATCTCTCTTGCTTATATTCTTCTTTTGCTCGCTGAAACCTTTTGGATAGACAGCCATACCATTCTTATCTTTCAGAGCGAATGTAATAGTCATCTCGTCATTATTGCCTGCTTTTAGGAACAAGTCTTTTCCCGCATCAGACTTAGATATATTAAAAGGCTCGTCCATATACTTTGTTTTCACTCCGACCACACAGTCAGAGTAATAAGTAAAGAAATCGCTCGAGAAGTTTACTTTAATTCGTGCATTTGCAGGCACACATACGCAGTCTACTGTTTTCTTTTCTCCCTCCATTATGTCAAAGGTCTTTGTGCCTTCCATATACAGTTTGTCAAAACCTGCCACTACATCTTCGCCCATGAAAACCTTTAGCGAGTATGAGCCTGCAGACACTCTGCTCGAAAGTTCAAGTTCTGAATATTTCTTGCTAAGCACAGTTTCGCCCGTATTCTTCTTCAATTCTACTGTGTAGTTACTTAGTTCTTTATACGAATTAAATTTAGAATCGTCGTCAGAAGTGATGTTTCTAGTAGAATTATGACTTATTTCCGACTTTAAGTTTACTGATAGCAAGGAGTTGTTATTCTCTGCTTTAGGAAGATTGTCACTATTGCAAGCAACAATAAATAAAGAGAATAAAGATGATAGTATAATATTCTTTTTGTTCATCTTCAATGATTTAATTTTACACTTAATGTTCTTATGCTATTGAAAATTTACAAAGTTATGTCTGTAAATACTCGGCAAAGATATGATATTTAGTTATATCAAGAACAAACACTACTCATTTGTGCTATTTTTGTGCAATATCTACAGACAAAAGAACATTTTTTATCACTAAAACGAACTACACCTTTACGTTTTAACCTGCTTTACGACAAAACCAATCAAAAAGACAAAGCAAGGAAAACGAATACGGTTTGAATATAAACTGTATATAGCTGACTTAC
>JAUMWZ010000053.1 GCA_030529405.1 Bacteroides sp.
TATATAGTCTAAAACACAGTTATATACAGTTTACCTCAAAACCATATACAATTTAGAAGGAGTTTACAGACAACTCCCAAATCAGCTCGTATTCAAATAAAAAGGGACACAAAATTAAATAAAAACGAAGCTGAACAAATCAATAACAAATAGATAAGAAAAGTTGTTCAATAATATATGATGTTTTGCTGAATGAGTTGATATAGAAATGAAAAGAACCAACAAAAAGAGGGAAATATAATAAGAATAAATAAGAGAAAGATAAAAGATATATACACCAACTAACACGCAAACAAATAGATATAAAAAAAGCATGCTCCACAAAAGATAGTGAAGCATGCATAAATGAGTTATTATATAAACTCTGTGTACTAAATCATTTTGTTACTGATTATAGCTTAGGACCAGCAGCAACTAAAGCCTTACCAGCGTCATTTCCAGTAAACTTAGCGAAGTTCTTGATGAATCTTGCAGCCAAATCTTTAGCCTTTTCTTCCCATTGAGTAGCATCTGAATATGTATCTCTTGGGTCTAGAATCTTAGGATCTACTCCTGGAAGTTCTGTTGGAACTACGAAGTCGAAGTAAGGAAGAGTCTTTGTTGGAGCCTTGTCTATAGAACCGTCAAGGATAGCATCAATGATACCACGAGTATCCTTTATAGAAATACGCTTACCTGTACCATTCCAACCAGTGTTTACTAAGTATGCCTTAGCACCAGTCTTCTCCATTTTCTTAACTAGCTCTTCACCATATTTTGTTGGGTGTAGAGAAAGGAAAGCAGCACCGAAACATGCTGAGAAAGTAGGTGTAGGCTCTGTAATTCCACGTTCAGTACCTGCCAACTTAGCAGTAAATCCAGACAAGAAGTAATATTGAGTTTGTGCTGGGTTAAGTATAGATACTGGAGGAAGAACACCAAATGCATCTGCAGAAAGGAAAATCACTTGTTTAGCGTGAGGTCCTTTAGATATAGGCTTAACGATGTTCTCAATGTGGTGTATAGGGTAAGATACACGAGTGTTTTCTGTAACAGACTTGTCAGCGAAGTTGATGTTACCTTCTGCATCTACTGTACAGTTTTCAAGAAGTGCATCTCTCTTAATTGCGTTCCAAATATCTGGTTCGCTTTCCTTGTCAAGGTTGATAACTTTCGCATAGCAACCACCTTCGAAGTTGAAAATACCTTCATCGTCCCAGCCGTGCTCATCATCTCCGATAAGAAGACGCTTAGGATCTGTTGAAAGTGTAGTTTTACCTGTTCCTGAAAGACCAAAGAATATAGCAGAACTCTTACCTTCTTTGTCTGTGTTTGCAGAACAGTGCATAGATGCCATGCCTTTAAGTGGAAGTAAGTAGTTCATATAAGAGAACATACCTTTCTTCATTTCTCCACCATACCAAGTATTTAGGATAACTTGAATCTTCTCAGTCAAGTTGAAAACAACAGCTGTTTCAGAGTTCAATCCAAGCTCTTTGTAGTTCTCTACTTTAGCCTTTGAAGCGTTCATAATAACGAAATCTGGCTCACCGAAGTTAGCAAGTTCTTCAGCTGTAGGACGAATGAACATGTTTGTAACAAAGTGTGCTTGCCAAGCAACTTCCATTATGAAGCGAAGGCGTAAGCGTGTATTTTCATTTGCACCACAGAATGCATCAACAACAAAGAGTCTCTTGTTTGAAAGTTCTTTAGTTGCCAAGTCTTTAACTACTTTCCAGCACTTGTCATCAACAGGTTTGTTGTCGTTCTTGTATTCTTCAGAAGTCCACCATACAGTGTTTTCGCTTGTAGCGTCTTTAACGAAGAACTTATCCTTAGGAGAACGTCCTGTATAAACTCCTGTCATTACGTTTACAGCGCCCATCTTTGTGACTTGTCCTTTCTCGAATCCTTGAAGATTTTCTTTTGTCTCTTCTGCAAATAACACTTCGTATGAAGGGTTATGAACAATTTCGGTAACACCAGTAATACCGTACTTGCTTAAATCTAAATTTGCCATTTTCCTTTATTTATTTATTAGGTTTTTATTGTTTCTATTTCAATGCATATCCAAATGTAAGGATTATTCCCCTTTTTCAATGCACTCCGCAAATTTAGTACTTTAGAATGAATGGCAAACTAATATATAAAGAAATTTTTCTTTAATACTCTTTTTTATCATCAGATAGTTATTATCTGCTATCTCAATATTGCAATTTCTATAGAATATAGCTTACTTTGCACTTCGGTATTTATCTGCTTCTTTTGAAATAGACTATAATAACGAAGAAAAATAATAATATGAGAGTAATTGATTTTAGCCAAAGTAATTCTATACTAAACCAGTATGTGGCAGAAATTAGAGATGTAAACGTGCAAAATGACAGGTTGAGGTTTAGAAGAAACATAGAGAGAATAGGCGAGATTATGGCTTATGAGATAAGCAAGGAATTAGATTATAGCACCAAGGAAGTTCAAACTCCTTTAGGAATAGCTTCAGTAAACACTCACGACAACGACATTGTTATAAGCACAATATTAAGAGCTGGTTTGCCTTTTCATCAAGGTTTTCTCAGCTATCTAGATAAGGCTGAAAACGCATTCGTATCTGCTTACAGAAAATATAAAGACACTCTGAAATTTGATATACATATAGAGTATATTGCTTCTCCAAGAATAGACAACAAGACACTCATCATTACAGACCCAATGCTTGCTACTGGAGGTAGCATGGAGTTAAGCTATCAAGCTATGCTAACTAAGGGTACTCCTAAAGAAATACATGTTGCATGTATAATTGCAAGCAAGAAAGCGGTAGATTATATAAAGAGTGTGTTCCCTGAAGATATTACAACTATATGGTGTGCAGCTATCGACCCTGAGTTGAATGAGCATTCTTACATCATTCCTGGACTTGGCGATGCGGGCGATTTAGCTTACGGAGAAAAAGAATAGTGCAAAGAAATAAAGAAAACTGAGGTAGAAATAAAAATCAGACAGCTTAACACAGCTATATTTTTATACACACCACAGCTTTTACACATATAAGATATAGGGGGATAGTAGCTACTATTCCCCTATATCTTATATACCTACCGAAAACAGCATCTTAATCATAAGAATGGGCTGTACTATATCATGATATAAACCATATACAAATTGAAAGTAAAGTATATAGAGTCAAGACACAAACAATAGATAGTCTATATCTAAACCATATACAGCTTATAATCTAACCACATAATAGTTAGAAGTCAAAAATAAAAGTTTCTAGAAATTACCTACACTTATTTATTGCTCTAATCTTATTGCTTATAACGATATTAAGGAGTGTCCATACGGTAACGGATATAAGTAAAACCCAGTTTACCGATAAGTAATAAGAAAGGCTAATACTAAACAAGCCAAACAATAGAGACATGAAAAGGATTATCAACAAAGCTCTGCGAGGAGAAAATCCTAGACACATAAGTTTATGATGTATGTGAGTCTTGTCTGGCAAGAAAGGATTTTTATGAGTTCGTATCCTTCTTATAAAAACTCTAACAACATCAAAAGTAGGTATTATAAGAAAAGCAAATGCATATACTATATTAGAAGGAAGATTAGAGTAGTCTATCTTTTCATCATACATAGATATTCTTACCACAAACACTCCCAATAAAAGACCTATTGTTAGAGACCCCGTATCTCCCATAAAAATCTTTCTACTAGATTTCTTATTCTTTCCTATCCGACCAAACACATTATGATAGAAGAAAACAAACAGTGCACCTGCTAACGACATTGACATTATGCCATATACATACATGTGCATTCCCAAAAACATAAAAGTAAACCCTAACAACGCTATAATACTTAAACCAGAAGCCAATCCGTCTATACCGTCAATAAGGTTGATAGAGTTTTGTATCAATAAGTATATAATGAGAGTGAAAGGAACAGCAAACCACATAGGCAACTCATACAGTCCAAGAAACCCATAGAAGTTGTTCATATACAAGCCTGATGCTATCAATAAGAGAGATATGATTATTTGCACAACAAACTTTTTTCTATACCTCACCCCAACAATATCATCGACCACTCCTAATATATACATAACAGAGACCGATAATATTATTGCTATAACTTCTACTTCATCTATAAGTATAAACTTGCTTAGTTCGCATAAATGCGAAAGCAGTAGGACAGAAAGAAATACAGAGAAGAAAAATGCAGGGAAGAAAGATAGTCCTCCAAGTCTTGGTATTGTGTTAGAATCATGTGTTTTCCTAGAATCTAACTTATCAAACAATCTCCTCTTAAAAGCTAACAGTGTTATCCTAGGTATAAGAGTCTTTACAATGATAGCACTTACCAGAAAAGCCAACACAAGTATAGGCATAAGATATTTACAAGAAAGTCCTTCCATAGCATGTAAATTAGTTATTCTAGCTACAAATATATAGTAATTAAACCAACTATACGTCTTAAAGAGGACTTAAAAAGCACATACAATATATTTATATGCAAAAAGAGAGAAAAGCAAGTTTGCTTTTCTCTCTTTCTGTGCGGATGATAGGACTCGAACCTACACGTCTCTCGACACCAGATCCTAAGTCTGGCGCGGCTACCAATTACGCCACATCCGCAGCTCAAGTAGCTTTCGTTTTTACAGTTGCAAAAGTAGTGCCTTTTTTTATACTGTGCAAGCTTTTGAAGAAAAAAATTATTGATTTATGACTTTATATGCTTCTTCTATCAACGTATCTCTAAATCCAAACAGGTCTTCATCAGTCATATCTACCTTTATATCAGGCTGAATTCCTTCTTCAATAGAGTTCATATCTTTGTCATAGTGAGGGCTTGCAGAAAATCTAACTCGCCAGCCATTTGGTAGTTCTGCAGAGAAGGGCATACCTGAGCCTCCTCCGGTTTTATCTCCTAGTATTATAATATTCTCACTTCCTATGCTCTTCATATTGTTTATGAAGTCGTTCGTTGCGCTGTAACATCTTCTATTTGTCAGCACCACTACTTTTTTCTGCCAACGAAGGCTTTTTGAGGGTTCCAAATATAGTGGAAATGGTTCTGAAAAGTCGTTCCACCCTTTGCCCGTCTTATGTTTTATATACCCTGTCAATACTTTTTGTTCAGTAAATCTTTGTGCAATCTTGGTCGAATTGGTAATTGTTCCTCCCCCATTGCTTCTTACGTCTATGATTAAGCCATTGCAAACAGATAGATACTTCAGCACCTCCGTAAGGTTAGCATCGCCTACACTACTGCTAAAGCTCTCGTATCTTATGTATCCTACATTATTGTCCATTATCTTATATCTAAGCCCACCAGCTATACGATAATCTGTGCTTGCTCTGCCAAGGTAGTAATCATACACAATATCTTCTCTGTAGTTTGCAGGATAGTCTTGATACCAATCGTCATACACAAACATTCTTCCCGACGAAGTTAGGTTTACATGTCCGTCTTTCAGTTCGGCAAGCATATCGCTACAAATATTAAACAAGTCTTCATTTGTTATCTTGCTGTTTACCAATCCACGATATTTTTTGTAAACATCGTTCCAATCTATCTTCTTGTCTATCAAGAAACAATACTTTGTATCTATGATGTTCCAAAGCTGTTCAAAGTTGCTTTCTGGGTCATCATTATAGTCGTCAGTTCTAATGCAAGAAGAAATTAGAACTAAAGTATATATCATTAACAAGTAAACTCTTATGACTTTATTCATAAACTGTATTTAGTTTAGATTAGTAGTATCTAACGGCTTTTCCGTCAGTCTTTTTCTTTTTATAGCTAATAAGCTGTATTTTTTTCGCATAGCCTATCACAAACGAGTGGTTATAGACTGTACTTTCTATGTTGTTCAACTGTGTTTGAACAATATTTCCTGCATATCCCAACTGTAGGGCAGCCTTTCCTATGGGCAAAAAAGCGGACAGCATATATCTTGCAGTAACATTATTGTGTATTGAAGTAAACTTCACTGACCCGCTCCCATTATCTAAAGTGAACAGTTCATAATAAGACTGTCCGTATTTAGGCGAAAAGGCTACACCAAGCAATGGAATATTCATCTGACCCTTAATCTTTACGGGATAGTCTGAAATATGCACTGTCCATTCGGCAACAGCAGACATATTCACGTTGCTGTTAAGACTGACAGCCACTGGATTGTTGCCATTTCTTAGGTTATACATGAGTCCTCCGTTTATGTCTAATCCACCACCAAAATAGAGTTTAAGCTGTTCGTTGAAGTCGTATCTATAAAGCACATTTTTGCCCCATAGAGCATCTATATAGAGAGTGTTATTATTCTCTGCCTTGTTATGCGTATATCCTAAATCAACGTGACGAAGATTCTGAACAACCAAAAGGTCGTTATGCCACACACCGTGATGCATTGTTTCCTTGAAAAACTTACCACTAATGCCCGAGTATGATAGCGGAGATAGGTAGATGTTTTTCAAACTGACGTTGCCAATGCCATAAAGAGTAGATGTTTCTCTTATGTTTTGTGCTCTGACAAGCCACGTCTGCGAAAAAACCAATATTAAAATCAGTATTAGCCTATGTTTCATTCTTTCTGTATTTATATTATTAGAAAAGTTTCATCTGACCTGTCATCTCGTCAATTATATCGCTTTCGCTCTTATCTTTATCAGGGTCTAGATTTTCTTCTTCCTCACCATAGTTATCGTTTTCATTTGCCACAGGCTGATATATACGAGTAGGTTCAAGCTCATTAACGGTATCTATGGTATAAGTTGTAAGCCTCTTACCCTTTGCCTTAAACCCTTTTACAGCAATAAACTCGTCAGCTTCTATCACAAGTGGCTCTCTAAAACTGTCATTTCCTCCAAACACTACTTCCAAACGAGGGTAATATTCGTCAGTTAGCAATATAAGTTTGCTAGCTTTGTTTTCTCCAAGATAGTTTTGTTTCTTATTAGATTCTTCAAAACAGAACCTCTTTATGTATGGATAGTTTTGTTGGTCTGCATCATAGAGTAGTGCTGTCCACCTCTTGTTTGCATCGAACTTTTCTATAATCTGTATACCCGGCTCATAGTGGTTGCTTGAGTCGAACGAGGTAGTATAGAAGTCTCCGTTATTCATCACTACTAATATGCTGTCATCACTATGGAATTCTCCGAGGAAATCTCCCCTTCCGTCATAGTTCAGGCGTAACACATCTGGGTCAAACCAAACCTTTCTGCCGCCCAAGGTTGAGCCTCCTCTCTGCTTCAAGTTTATCTTGTGTATAGGCAATCTAGTCAGTATCACCCCCATAGCATTCTTGCCTTTTATGCCTATTTCGCTAAAGTCTTTCTCAAAAATCACACGTCTTACCTTCGGATTGGGCTTTAGTGTTACCTTAATCACTTCTGCCTCACCGTTCGGATTGGCTGTAAAGTAGAGCACCTTTGAGTCTGGTGTGCCTTGAGTTATTGTATATTCTCTATCTCTGACAACCGATGTTACGGCGAAACGTTTAATGTATGTAGTTCCATCTTTACCATCTCTGTATGCGGCATTATAAATTGTGCGTTTATCATTCTTCTTGAATACGTTTGCAAACAATATATTCTTTCCAACGAATTTCTTCTCACTTACCGCGGTAACTATATATCGTCCATCTTTGAAGAAAACTATAACATCATCTATGTCGGAACAGTTTGCAACGAACTCGTCTTTCTTCAATCCCGTTCCTATAAATCCTTCTTCTCTATTTATGTATAGTCTTTCGTTTGCCTCTGCTACCTTTGTAGCCTCGATAGTATCAAAACTTCTAATCTCCGTACGTCGTTCGTAGTTCTTTCCATATTTCTTTTTCAGAGTAGCAAACCAGTCTACCGTATAATCTACTATGTGTTCAAGATTATAGTCTATACCTTCTACCTCCTTGCGCATATTAGCCATCAACTCGTTTGCTTTGTCTGAGTTAAACTTCAATATACGTCCCATCTTTATTTCCATAAGTTTCAAGATGTCGTCAGTAGTTATTTCTCTCACAAACATCTTAACAAACGGTTGTAGCCTGCTACTTATGTGTGCGCAAGCTATTTCTATGTTTTCTGCTTGTTCAAACTCTTTGTCTTTATAAATTCTCTCTTCTATGAAAATCTTTTCTAGTGAAGCAAAGTGCAAAGCCTCAAGAAGTTCGCCCTTTCTTATTAAGAGTTCTTTTTTAAGCAGTTCTAAAGTGTTGTCGGCAGACTTTTTAAGCACGTCGCTAACACTCAAGAAGAGAGGTTTTTTGCCATCAATAACACAGCAGTTAGGCGATATACTTACCTCGCAATCAGTGAAAGCATAGAGCGCATCTATTGTTTTGTCAGACGACACTCCAGCAGCAAGATGAACTAGAATCTCTACTGTTGCAGCGGTATTATCGTCTACTTTCTTAATCTTTATCTTACCCTTTTCCGATGCTTTGAGTATAGACTCTATCAGCGTATTGGTTGTTTTGCCGTAAGGTATTTCTGTGATTACAAGCGTTTTGTTGTCAAGTTTCTTGATATTTGCTCTTACCTTGACACTTCCTCCACGTTCGCCATCGTTATACTTAGAGACATCTATCGAGCCTCCTGTTTGGAAATCAGGATAGAGTGTAAATTCTTTGCCACGCAAATAGTTTATTGCGGCATCGCAAAGCTCGTTGAAATTGTGTGGTAGTATCTTCGATGAGAGCCCCACTGCAATACCCTCTACACCTTGTGCTAGCAACAATGGGAACTTAACGGGCAACGTAATGGGTTCTTTGTTACGTCCGTCATACGACATTTTCCACTCTGTCGTCTTCTGATTGAACACTACATCGAGCGCAAAGTGAGACAGACGAGCCTCAATATAACGTGGTGCTGCCGCCCTATCTCCCGTTAAAATATTTCCCCAGTTACCTTGCCAGTCAATCAAAAGGTCTTTCTGTCCGAGCTGAACAAGTGCATCTCCTATGGAAGCATCACCGTGTGGGTGGAACTGCATTGTATGCCCAACGATGTTTGCCACCTTATTGTATCTGCCGTCATCAAGTCGTTTCATTGAGTGTAATATACGCCTCTGCACTGGTTTAAGCCCATCATTGACGTGAGGAACAGCTCGTTCTAGAATCACGTAAGAAGCATAGTCAAGAAACCAGCTTTGAAACATTCCGCTGAGTTGATATTTTCTGCTCTCATCTTGTCCTCCAAATCCGGCAGGAACATAGTTAGAGTGTCCGTTGTTTTCTTCGCTCATCTTGTATAATGTGGTCGGTTAATCTGACAAAAATACGATTTTCTTTCCAAAATCTATGTTTTTTAGATAATAAGTCTGTTTTGCTTGAAAGCAAACTATATATAGTCATCATATAAGTTATATATGGTTTAGAAATAAACTGTA
>JAUMWZ010000054.1 GCA_030529405.1 Bacteroides sp.
CTAAGTCAAGTCGTAATGTTTCACACTTGTTTGAACGAAGTGAGTTTGTGAAACATAGACTTGACGGCAACAAACGGCAAACGGACACACAGGCGAAACCTTTCTTGGTCCTTCTTTTCAGTTATGAAAAGAAGAATAAGCACTGACAAAAGTAGAGAATAGATGTTTTGAAAAGAAAAACAAGCAAGGAAAAAGGAGAAGATATATCAGAAATAAAAGTAGAAATAATGAATATAAATATCCAATATATAAGTACTAAGACTTAAAAGATAGAAGAACAAGAAAGAAAAATCATATACAAAAACTATGTAATGCCTATAAAACAAATTGAGGATATGTTCATACAAACATATCCTCAACTTTATATTACTCAAAATTATATTATGCTCCGAAGTCGTCGAACATAAGATTTTGTTTAGGAACACCTAGACTGTCTAACATACCTTCAACAGCTTTAGACATAGGACCAGGTCCACACATGTAGTATTCTATATCTTCAGGTGCTTCGTGGTCTTTCAAATAAGTGTCATGTATCACTTGATGGACGAAACCTGGAGTGTATTTAACTCCTGCCGCATCAGCAGCTGGGTCTGGTCTGTCTAATGCAAGATTGAAAGTAAAGTTAGGGAACTCCTTCTCTAACTCTAAGAAGTCATCAAGATAGAACACTTCATTCAATGCACGTGCACCGTAGAAGTATGTCATCTTTCTATCTGTCGTCTTTAGTGTCTTCATCATGTGCATCAACTGAGCTCTTAGAGGAGCCATACCTGCACCACCACCAATCCACATCATCTCACGTTTAGAGTCAAATATAGGGTGGAAGTCTCCATAAGGACCACTCATAATAACCTTATCTCCTGGTTTTAGGGTGAAGATGTAAGAAGATGCTATACCTGGCATAACGTCCATAAAGCCCGGACCTTGCTCTTTTGGTTTGAAAGGAGGCGTTGCTATACGAACTGTAAGCATTATTCTGTCGCCCTCAGCTGGATAGTTTGCCATAGAATATGCACGAACTGTTTCTTCGTCGTTCTTACACTTCAAGTCAAACAATCCGAACTTTTTCCATGCCTCAAGATAGCCTTCGCCAATAAGACTCTTATCTATGTCTTTGTCATAGTCCATCTCATATTTAGGTATCTTAATCTGAGCGTAAGAACCTGGTATAAAGTCCATATGTTCTCCTGGAGGTAGAGCCACAATAAACTCTTTGATGAAGGTAGCAACGTTCTTGTTAGAAATAACTTCACATTCCCACTCTTTCACTCCAAGAACACTTTCTGGTATCTTGATAGCCATATCGCCCTTAATCTTAACTTGACAGCCAAGACGCCAATGGTCTTGTTGCTCCTTACGGCTGAAGTGTGGCACCTCAGATGGTAGTATCTCGCCGCCTCCTTCAGGTACTTGACACTTACATTGTCCGCATGAACCTTTACCACCACAAGCTGATGATAGGAAAATGCCATTTACAGACAAAGTGTTTAGCAGAGTAGAACCAGATGCAACCTCAATAGGTTCGTCATTGTTTATCTTTAGTTTTACGTCCCCAGAAGGTACTAGCAGTTTCTTTGCTGTTAATAGTATCACAACAAGTAGCAATATAACTACAAGGAATACTCCTATACTCGTTAATATTAGTTCCATTGATGTATCTCCTTATTATATTTTCAATCCACTAAAACACATAAATGCTATCGACATCAATCCCACTACTATGAATGTAATACCTAAGCCTCTCAATGGAGCTGGTACATGAGAATATGCCATTTTCTCTCTAATTGCAGCCAAACCTACTATTGCCAGCAACCAACCTATACCTGAACCTAAAGCATAAGATAGAGCATCTGCAATACCATTGATAGCCTTAGGGTCGGTTGGAGCTAATGTTATGCGTTGTTGCATAAATAATGATGCGCCCATTATAGCACAGTTTACGGCAATAAGAGGTAGGAATATACCCAAAGATGCATATAAAGATGGGCTAAAACGTTCTACAATCATTTCTACAAGCTGAACAATACCTGCTATAACGGCAATAAACAAGATGAAACTCAAGAAACTTAAGTCTACACCTTCAACTATTGCTCCCTCTGCAAGTACTTTAGTTTGCAACAAGTAGTTTACAGGAAGGGTTACAACCAATACAAATATAACCGCAAACCCTAATCCAAGAGCTGTTTTTACGTTCTTAGACACTGCCAAGTATGAACACATACCCAAGAACAGTGCGAATATCATGTTGTCCACAAATATAGAGCGGACGAATAAGCTTATTAAATGTTCCATATCTTTAATGTATAGAATGTTTATAAATTCTGTTGTCTATCGCTCTATTATTACTTTTCTTGCAACTCTTTGTTACGTGCTCTTTCATACCAGATAACACAAGCTACTATGATAAGTGCCATTGGTGGCATCACCATCAGTACATTATTCATATATCCAGTGCTTTGAATTGCATCATAGTTCAACACATTAAAGTTCAGAATTGTACCTGAACCTAGAAGTTCACGAAAGAAAGCTACAATTATAAGTATCTTTGCATATCCAAGTCCGTTACCTATACCGTCTAGGAAAGATTCCCATGGTGCATTTTGCATAGCAAAAGCCTCAAGACGTCCCATAAGAATACAGTTAGTGATAATAAGACCTACATAAACAGAAAGCTGTACACTGACATCGTATGCAAAGGCTTTAAGCACCTCGCTAACTATTGTTACAAGTGTAGCAACAACAACCAACTGAACAATGATACGTATACGATTAGGCACTGTTTTGCGTAGAAGTGAGATTACAACGTTTGCAAATGCCGTGATAACTATAACCGATAACCCCATTACCAAAGCAGGTTCTAACTTTGCAGTAACAGCAAGTGCAGAACAGATACCTAGCACTTGAACGGTAACTGGGTTATTTGCTCCTAAGGGAGTAAATAACACATCTCTATTTTTCTTTGAGAATAATTGTCTCATATCGTTGTTCTATTTATTATTAGTTAGAAATTCAGTGTAACGACTTAGACAGTCTTTAATCATTTGGTCTACACCTTTCGAGGTTATTGTACCTCCTGTAATTCCGTCCACTTGACATTTTGGATCTTCAACCTTACCATTTTTTTCAACAGAAAGTATAACGTTGTTATCTTCTATTGCAGTTTTTCCTACAAACTGTTTTTGGAAATGTTCTGTTGCTATATCAGCTCCAAGCCCAGGTGTTTCTCCAGCGTGAGAGAAGTTAGTACCATATACAGTAGATTTATCTTCATTTAGCGAGATATATCCCCATATTGCTCCCCAAAGACCAGCTCCGTAAAGTGGGAAAACATATTTTTTTTGTCCATCAACCTCACAGATAAAAACGTGAATGCGTTTATTGTCCGCATTATCCTTACTGAAATTAGAAACAAACCCTTTAGACTTGTAATCGTATTCCTCTACAGTTCCGTTCTCATTTATTATTAAATCAGATTTCACGTATTTATCAAACTCTCGGTTTGCGTTCTTCACATCTGTTATATTGAGTGCAGCTAATATCTGCTTCTTAGTATCTTGTTCTACATTCTTTGCTTGCTTGTCTTTCAAAGAAGAACTGATGAAAGCAAGACAAAAGGCAACGATAACCACCATTACAGATGCATAAATAAGCGTATAGCTATTGCTGTTTGTATTCATTAGTATCGTATTTTATTTGTTCAACTTATTTGATGCTCTTTTTAGTCTACGCTTGATATTGCTTTCCACTACATAATAGTCGATAAGTGGTGCGAATATATTCATAAGAAGTATAGCAAGCATCATACCTTCAGGGTAACCTGGGTTAAGCACTCTGATTACTATTGCCATAAATCCTATAAGGAAACCGAATATGTACTTACCTATTTCCGTACGAGCAGAAGTTACTGGGTCGGTAGCCATAAACACAGCACCAAAGCAGAAACCACCAAGTGCGAGATGTTGATACCAAGGCATCGACGCCATAGCATTGCCTTCAATTCCAAGTTGATTAAACATTAAACCTGAAAGCGCACCACCTAGGAACACAGTAAACATTATCTTCCAGCTAGCTATTCCTGTCCAAAGCAGTATAACAGCACCAATCATAATGGCAATAACGCTTGTTTCTCCGATAGAACCAGGTATAAGTCCGGTAACCATATCTATACTGAACTCAGGAGCAGTAGTTGTGCTTGTAGCAGCAACACCTAGCGGAGTAGCAACAGTAAGAGCATCTGTAGCGTCTTTACCTATTCCTAATATGCTTTCTGAAGATACCCAAACCAAGTCACCAGACATTTTTGTTGGATATCCGAAGAATAATATGGCACGAGTGACAAGAGCTACGTTGAAGATATTCATTCCTGTACCGCCAAATACTTCTTTAGCAAAAACCACAGAGAATGCAGTAGCCACACCAATCATCCATAGTGGACAATCAACTGGCACTATCATTGGTATAAGCATACCAGAAACAAGGAATCCTTCTTGTATTTCTTCATTCTTCCATTGTGCTACTACGAATTCAATTCCTAATCCCACACCGTAAGACACTACTATTTTTGGCAATACAGCAAGGAAACCGTAAAGGAACATTTCCCATAGTCCGCCTTCTATGCCTGTATGTGTGAAGTGCTGATATCCCACATTGTACATACCAAATAGCAATGCTGGCATCAACGATAATACTACAATAGACATTATACGTTTACTATCTATTGAGTCATGAATGTGTGTTCCGTTCTTAGATGTCTGACTTGGTACGAAAAGGAACGTTTCTAATCCGTCAAACACAGAATGGAATGCGTGAAATTTGCCTCCCTCTTGAAAGTTTGGCTTTATCTTATCGATATATTTTCTTAACGCTTTCATCTATAATGTATATTTTTTAGTTTTCTGTATATTATTACAACCGAGCGATGTTGTTATTATTCCATTTCTGCTCTAAGCATATCCAATCCTTCTCTCACTATTCGTTGAAGTTCTAATTTAGAAGAACATACGAACTCACAGATAGCAAAATCTTCTGGAGCCACTTCATATATTCCGAGTGCTTCCATACGATCTATGTCGCCAGCAATGATTGATTTGATTAAGAATTCAGGATAAATATCCATAGGCAATACCTTATCATATTCTCCAGACATAATCATATTACGTCCGCCTCCTTTAATTCTTGAATCAAGTTTATATTCTTTCTTGCCCATCAACCAGCTAAAGTAAGAGCGACTTGTGCTGAACTGACTGAAACGTGGCATTATCCAACCGAACATTTCATGAGTGTCGTCGCCTTCTGGAATAACGGTTACTTGATTATGGAATGCTCCTAAATATCCGTCTTGTTCTACTCTTTTACCAGTAAGAACGTTACCGCTGATGTATCTCAACTTTTCTTCCGACTTACATACTTGTTTGAAAACGTCTGTCAAAGAAGCACCTACCTTCAACACACAGTATGCTGGTTTTTCAACTTCAGAGCCAGTTATTGCCACTTTCTTTGAGAAGTCCACCACTCCGTTATTCATCAATCTACCGATGAATATTACTGCTTGTGCATCAAGTGTCCACACAACTTCTCCTTTAGATATAGGTGCGATATTATTTATCTGCACTCCGACGTTTCCTGCAGGGTGTTTACCCTCGAAAGCAGTCACTTCCACTCCCTTAGCCTCTGTTAGTGCTTTAGAGGTTTGTTTACTGCTAATGTTGAAATACACCTTAGCTATCTTAGCCAGCGCATCAAGACCTGTTTGCAGGTTCTTCTCATCTCCTTTAAGAACATACTCAAAGTTTGGTGCCAACGGATTACTGTCGAATGCAGTAACGAATATAGCCTTTGGCTCCGTGTTAGGATTTGCAATTATATCGTAAGGACGTTGTTTGATAAATGCAAACATACCCGAGTCAAGCAACAATGTTTTCACTTCTTGACCGCTAAGTTTGCTAACGTCTTGTTTACCGAATTCTTTGTATTGTTGCTCCGCAGATGCCTCAACGATAATATTCATAACTTTTCTGCGCGCTCCTCTTTCTACTTTCGCAACTACTCCGCTTACCGGCGAAACGAACAGTAGTTCCGGGTGATTCTTGTCTATAAACAACGGTTCTCCCACTTTGATACTTTCCTGTTCTTTAACTACCACCTTAGGAGTTATTCCCACAAAATCGTCTGGAACAAGAGAGTACACTCTTGGTTGATTTATGTTTATAATCTCCTCTGTAGCCTTACCTTTTAGGTTTATATCAAGACCTTTTTGTAATCTTATTACATTTGCCATGTTAATACTAAAATAAAGGTTTAGAATTTTTGGTGCAAATATAATATATATATATCGTATCTATATATGAAAACAAAAGTAATTACGGATAAATTTCTGTAATACACCTTCAACGGCAATAAACATTAGACATTATGGTCAAAACTTTTCAAATACAGGGTGTAAATATTGCCTTTCCAAACCATATATGGCTGACAAGTAAACCGTATATAACTAAAAAGTCAGCTATATACAGTTAAAAACTCAAGTATATACAGCTGACTTTTGTTTTATAAGGCTATTACACCTTAGAAGTTGAACGACACCTTTGCAATTATCTCTCTTGGTCTTAGTTTATATCTATTTATCTTGTGATAATTAACTCTTAGAATTTCTTCTTCATAGAGGTCTTTGCCGAGTATATTGTTTACTATAACCTCATAGTCTATTCTTTTATTTTTCCATTGAAGTGATAAGTCAGAGAAGAATGAGTTTCTGTTTAGGTTCATATATCGTCTGAATGTATTTTTCATACTCAATGTCAGGTTTCTGCTGAATATAAAGTGCAGGTCAAGTTTTGTTCTTAGCTTATCTATCTTATTTGACATTCCTTCATATCTGAAGTTATAGTTTGTCCATCTTCCTTCTGTTTCTATCGAAAGCCAACTTATTGGACGCATAGATATAGATGCCGAAAGACTCCTGCTATTACCCTTTGTATCTATAACATCTCCCATTCTCAACACTTTTCCGTTGTTTATACTGTATGTTCCTTCTAAGGCAAACAGTGTTTTAGCCCACGACACAGCTTTACTCAAGCGAAAATGCCCTAACAAATCGTTTGTCTTATAATCAAACGGAACATAAGTAGTAATATAGGTCTTGTTTGCGTCAATGTTTGTTTTAGAAAGTGAATACTTTTCTGAACTACTATAATTTATTCCAACATTAAAAAACACCCCCTTGATAGGCTGACTATATTGATAGTTAAAGTTTACTCTATGTGTAGACGATGATTTCAGCGGAGAACCACCCTTATACATTGTTCTGTATCCGTAGTATATTTCGTCCTGCATTAAGCTAAGCAGTTTTGCATATCCTTCTCCGTAAGAGTATGACAGAATAAACCTTGTAGTCCCACTAAGGTCATATCGTGAGTAAAGAGATATGTATGGCAATATCTTCGATACTTTCTCTGAACCGTATTTTATATTCCACCAATTCAGTGTTAAGCCTCCCTCCAAGCTAAACACATCTTTCTTATACGAAAAAGAAGGCGACCACGACGGCACAACACTCAAGTATTCATTTCTTTTTAGTGAGTGATGGTTGTTCATTCCGTGCTTAGTTTGCTGGCTGTGGTGTTGCAGTCTGAATTTATTCAACACATAAAACCCGAACACTTTATTGCGTATTGTTGCCTCATTAAAACTTTGTGAGCTTTTATAATCTATATTCTGTATCCGCCCGTCTATTATTACCAAATTCTGCGACATATCATTATATGACACAGACGATACTAACGAAACCACATCTCCTTTATTACCTACAGGTATGGTCATATCGAAATCATTTCGTAAAAACTTACGATTTGGTTTTACCCAAAGGTCTATTTGCTTCTTATCTAAATATGTATTACCTCGTTCAGTCATATAGTCTAGACTTGCTTTCAAGGTGTTTCTAAAATACAACCTATCATGATTTAGCTCATAACAAAGCTCTGCGTTTGCCACATTGTTTATCAGTTTGTTGTTGTAGTCTTCAACAATAACAACTTTGTTGTTACTGTCTAACAGTTCATATTCGGTTATAGAGTTAGAAAAGCGTCTACTGTCGTTATACATATAGTTAAGTTGTGTTCTGAGAGTAGCCTTTTTTCCTAATCTGTTTAGATGATTTGTTGCAAACAGATGAGATTGATTGAAGTTGCTACGCCTTCTGTCTATGTCGCCAGCTGATGCAGAAAGCCCATTCAATATGTTGCCTTCCATGTCAGTTTCTGTTCTGTAGTTAGAATTTCCCACAGGTCTTAGTTCTTCTGTTACATCTACACCTGTGCTGTTTCCCTTATATAATGAGAAGTTTTGCACCCTCTTTTTGAACATCATCACTACTACTCTGTTATCGTGTAAAAGCTCATTTTCCTTGTCGTTATATCCTGCTCCGGCATCAACAACACCTGTCATTTTCATTTTAGCATCATCTTCCAACACCAAGTTTATAGCTGCATTTTCGCTAAATCGTTTACCTCTCAATGCAGCCACAGGTTGATGATTTGTAAGAACCTCTACAGATTTCACCTTTCTTCTGTCCAGATTTTTGCTTGCTAAAGAATATCTGCGACTCATCAAGTCCATACCCTCTATGTAGAACCTGTTTATTGGAAGCCCGTTATATTTTATAGCACCATTAGACTTCACTTCTATTCCTGGCATTTTTGCTAACACATCTGCTATACTTCTATCTTGTGGTTGCGCAAAACCAGCTACCGAATACACCAAAGTATCGCTTTTTGTGTTTATTCTGTTATAACCAACAACCACTTCTTTTAGCACAAAACTCTCCTCTTCCAAATATATCTTATAATTGTCTGACACTTTTTCTATCGGCACACGGGTTTTCTTATACCCCAGCAGAAACACTTCTACCGTCTTTATGTTGCTGTGTTGCTTCACTACAAACATCCCCTTAGCATCAGTGAAAGCATAATCTGCTATTGTGCTATCACTCTTTAAGAACCTGACGGCAGCATATTCTATCGGTTTCTTAGTAGCTTTTTCAAGCACAAAAGCCTTTTTCTCTTGCGCAATCATAGCCGAACAAGTTGCCACAAAGCAACAAACAAGTGCCAAAAATCTGATGCTAAACTTCTTCTTTAGTATTCCGTGTGTCATATATCTTTATCTTTTATCTCTACGCCAATACTTCTATCCACTCATGGTAAAACAAAAACAGTTTCCAAACTATATACAGTTGTCAGATAAAGTATATACAGTT
>JAUMWZ010000055.1 GCA_030529405.1 Bacteroides sp.
AGAGCGTCTAGTGCGTATCGCTCTGCCACGTATCCGTGACTTCAAGGGTATCGAAACTAAGTTTGATGGACAAGGAAATTATACTCTTGGTATACAAGAACAAATCATTTTCCCTGAAATAAATATAGATAGTATAACAAGAATTCTTGGAATGAATATTACCTTTGTGACTTCTGCTAAGACAGACGAAGAAGGTTTTGCTCTTCTTAAGGAATTTGGTCTACCATTTAAAAACGCAAAATAATAGATATGGCAAAAGAATCAATGAAAGCACGTGAAGTAAAACGTGCCAAATTAGTAGCCAAATATGCTGAGAAAAGAGCTATGCTAAAGAAAGAAGGGGATTATGATGCTTTGCAGTCAATCCCAAAGAATGCATCGCCTGTTCGTCTGCATAACAGATGTAAAATTACAGGTCGTCCTAAAGGTTATCTACGTCAGTTCGGAATATCAAGAATACAATTCCGTGAGATGGCAGCTAACGGCTTGATACCTGGAGTAAAGAAAGCAAGTTGGTAATTTTTTTTGTTTAAATATTGTCGGGGTGTTCCCGATTAATTTAAAATTTATTTTATTATGACAGATCCAATAGCGGACTATTTAACGAGGTTGAGGAATGCAATCAATGCTAAGCATAGAGTTGTTGAAATCCCAGCTTCTAACTTGAAAAAGGAAATAACAAAGATCCTTTTTGAAAAAGGTTATATCTTGAACTACAAGTTTGTAGAAGAAGGACCACAAGGTACAATCAAGGTGGCTTTGAAGTATGATGCAGTAAATAAGGTTAATGCAATCAAAAAGCTAATTAGAGTTTCTTCACCTGGTCTTCGTAAATATACAGGCTACAAAGATATGCCTCGTGTAATTAACGGTTTAGGTATTGCTATAATATCTACATCTAAAGGTGTTATGACAGACAAAGAAGCTGCTAACTTAAAAGTTGGTGGTGAAGTGTTGTGTTATGTATATTAATAGGAGGGAATGAAATGTCAAGAATAGGAAAACTACCAATTAACATACCTGCGGGAGTTACTGTTTCTCAGCAAGGTGATGTGGTTACTGTGAAAGGACCAAAGGGAGAACTAAGTCAGTACATAAACCCTGCTATTGAAGTTTCTGTGGAAGCATCTTCTGTTGTTCTTACAGAAAAAGAAGATGCAATGTTGGATAATCCAAAGCAAAAGCATGCTTTCCACGGATTGTACAGATCTTTATTGAACAATATGGTTCTTGGAGTATCAGAAGGGTACAAAAAGGAACTTGAACTTGTTGGGGTTGGATACCGTGCGTCTAACCAAGGAAACATATTAGAGCTTTCTCTTGGATATACTCACAGTATATTCTTCCAATTGCCACAAGAAATAAAGGTTGAAACAAAAGCTGAAAGAAACAAGAACCCAATGATTATATTGGAATCTTGTGATAAACAACTACTAGGACAAGTTTGCTCTAAGATACGCTCTTTCCGTAAGCCTGAACCTTATAAAGGAAAAGGTATTAAGTTTGTTGGTGAAGTTATACGTAGAAAATCAGGTAAATCTGCGGGTGCGAAATAATTTATTTAATAACTGAATATTATGACAACAAAAATAGAAAGACGTATAAAGATTAAATATAGAGTACGTAATAAAGTGACAGGAACTTCTTTGCGCCCACGTATGAGTGTGTTTAGAAGTAACAAGCAAATATACGTACAGATTATAGATGACTTATCTGGTAAGACATTAGCATCAGCTTCTTCTTTGAAACTTGAAAATGCAGGAACAAAGAAAGAACAAGCAGCTAAGGTTGGAGAGCAAATAGCTAAGAAAGCACAAGAAGCAGGTATTACATCTGTTGTGTTTGATCGTAATGGATACCTATATCATGGGAGAGTTAAAGAAGTAGCTGAAGCTGCTCGTAACAATGGACTTAAATTTTAATAAGTATGGCAGGAATAAATAATAGAGTAAAGTTTACTGGCGACTTGGAACTAAAAGATAGACTTGTTGCTGTCAACCGTGTAACTAAGGTTACTAAAGGGGGACGTACTTTTAGCTTTTCTGCTATAGTAGTTGTTGGTAACGAAGATGGTATTATAGGATGGGGATTAGGAAAAGCAGGTGAAGTTACTGCAGCTATCGCTAAGGGCGTAGAAGCAGCTAAGAAGAACCTTGTAAAAGTTCCTGTTCTTAAAGGTACTGTTCCGCATGAACAAGCAGCAAGATTTGGTGGTGCTGAAGTATTCATAAAGCCAGCATCACACGGTACTGGAGTAGTTGCTGGTGGTGCGATGCGCTCTGTTCTTGAGAGTGCTGGTGTTACTGACGTATTAGCTAAGTCTAAGGGCTCTTCTAACCCACATAATCTTGTTAAGGCTACTATTTTAGCTTTGAGCGAAATGCGTGATGCAAGAATGGTTGCTCAAAACAGAGGTATTAGTATAGATAAAGTTTTTAGAGGTTAATGGAGGAAAGTATTATGACAACTGTAAAGATTAAGCAAGTAAAAAGTAGAATAGGAGCTCCTGAGGATCAAAAGAGAACTCTTAATGCTCTTGGACTTCGTAAACTTAATAAGGTAGTAGAGCATAAGAATACTCCTTCGATCATGGGAATGGTAGAAAAGGTTAAGCACCTTGTATCTATCGTTAAGTAATTATTCGTAGAATAGTAAATATATTAAGATATGAACTTAAGTAATTTAAAACCTGCTGAAGGCTCTGTTAAGACTAGAAAGAGAATAGGACGTGGTCCTGGTTCTGGTATGGGGGGAACTTCTACAAGAGGTCATAAAGGAGCTAAATCAAGGTCTGGTTACTCTAAAAAAATCGGTTTTGAAGGAGGTCAGATGCCACTTCAACGTAGAGTGCCTAAGTTTGGTTTCAAAAATATTAATAGAGTTGAATATAAAGCTATAAATTTGGATACTATCCAAAATCTTTCTGAAGCTAAGAACTTGACAAAGGTAGGTGTGGCAGAATTTGTTGAAGCTGGATTTATTTCTGCAAATCATTTAGTTAAAGTTTTAGGAAAAGGCAGTTTGAATGCTAAATTAGAAGTTTCAGCTCATGCTTTCTCTAAGTCTGCTTGTGCAGCTATTGAAGCAGTAGGTGGTACTGTTGTAAAACTTTAAGTCTATGAAGAAAGCTATTGAAACATTAAAGAATATATGGAAGATAGAGGATCTAAGGCAAAGGATCCTCATCACCATATTGTTTGTAGCGATATATAGATTTGGCTCTCATGTGGTGTTGCCAGGAATTGATTCTAGTGAACTTGGTAAACTTAGCGAGCAGGCAGGAACAGGTCTATTATCTTTATTAGATATGTTCTCGGGGGGGGCTTTTGCTAACGCCTCTGTCTTTGCGTTGGGTATAATGCCATATATCTCTGCTTCTATTGTAATTCAGTTATTGGGAATAGTTGTTCCACAATTCCAGAAGATGCAGAAAGAAGGGGAAAGTGGTAGGAGAAAAATGAATCAATATACTCGCTATTTGACTTTGCTTATATTAGCTATACAAGCACCAGCTTATTTGCTTAACTTGAAAAGAATCTCAGGTTCTGCATTAGATGATAGCATAAGTTGGACTTTCTTTGTTATTACTTCAACTATTATATTGGCTGCTGGTAGTATGTTCATTCTATGGTTAGGGGAAAGAATAACAGATAAGGGTATAGGTAATGGAGTTTCATTCATTATATTGATAGGTATCATTGCTAGATTCCCTAAGGCTATAATTCAAGAGGCAGGCTCTCGATTTAAAGATGTAGGTGGCGGTGGTCTTGTTATGTTTATGATTGAAATATTGATTTTCTTACTTGTTGTAGCTGCAGCTATCATGCTTGTTCAAGGGACTAGAAAAGTACCTGTCCAATATGCTAAGAAAATTGTAGGTAATAAGCAATATGGCGGTGCAAGACAATACATACCTTTGAAGGTAAATGCTTCAGGTGTTATGCCAATCATTTTTGCTCAAGCAATAATGCTTATTCCAATAGCTTTTATAGGGTATTCTGGACTCAGTGAAGGTCATGAGGGTGTAATAGGAGCTCTAACAGATCATATGGGCTTTTGGTACAACTTTATTTTTGCTGTGCTTATTATAGCTTTTACATATATATATACAGCTATAACTATAAATCCAACCCAAATGGCAGAAGATATGAAACGTAACAATGGTTTTATTCCTGGAGTTAAGCCAGGAAAGAATACTTCAGATTATCTTGACTTAATAATGTCTCGTATAACTTTCCCTGGTTCTTTCTTCTTGGCTTTAATAGCGGTTCTTCCTGCATTTGCTGGTCAGATTTTTAATGTGCAACAAGAATTCGCTCAATTCTTCGGAGGTACTTCTCTTCTAATACTTGTAGGTGTTGTACTTGATACACTACAACAGATAGAGAGCCACCTTCTTATGAGGCATTATGATGGTTTATTAAGCTCAGGCCGAATTAGAGGTCGTTCTGGGGTTTCTGCTTATTGATAAAGTTGATGATATTTCTTAAAACTGAAGAAGAGATAGAATTATTAAGAGAGAGTAATCTCCTTGTTGGTAAAACTTTAGCAGAATTGGCTAAGGTTATAAGACCTGGGATAACTACTCTATACTTAGATAAGATAGCTGAAGAATTCATTAGAGATAATGGGGCTATTCCTACATTTAAGGGGTATCCTAATCATTGTGGAGTTCCTTTCCCTGCATCTATCTGTACTTCCGTTAATGAACAAGTTGTCCACGGAGTACCTAATAATAGGGAGTTGAGAGATGGTGACATCGTTTCTATTGATTGTGGTACGAAGATGAATGGATTTTGTGGAGATTCTGCTTACACCTTTTGTGTGGGTGATGTAAAACCTGAAGTCATGAAACTGCTAAAAACAACAAAAGAAGCTCTTTTGTTAGGAATAGAACAAGCTGTTCATGGACATAGAGTAGGTGATATAGGGTATGCGATACAAAACTACTGTGAAAAAGAAAACTACGGAATAGTACGTGAGTTTGTTGGACATGGTATAGGCAGAGAAATGCATGAAGAACCACAAGTTCCTAATTATGGAAGAAGGGGATCAGGTGCATTGATGAAGAGAGGATTGTGTATAGCAATAGAACCTATGGTAACTTTGGGTAGAAGAGAAATCTTTATGGAATCGGATAATTGGACTATAAGTACAATTGATAGGAGCTATGCTGCTCACTATGAACATACTGTTGCAGTAGGTATGGGAAGGGCAGAAATACTATCATCATTTAAGTATATAGAAGAAGTTTTAGGAGATAAAGCGATATAAATATGGCAAAACAATCAGCAATAGAGCAAGACGGAACTATCATTGAGGCATTATCAAATGCTATGTTTCGTGTGGAATTAGAGAATGGACATGAAATAACAGCTCATATCTCTGGTAAGATGAGAATGCATTACATAAAAATACTTCCAGGTGATAAAGTAAGAGTTGAGATGTCACCTTATGATTTATCTAAGGGGAGAATAGTTTTTAGACATAAATAAATTGATATATGAAAGTTAGAGCATCATTGAAGAAACGTACACCAGAATGTAAAATTGTTAGACGTAACGGACGTTTGTACGTTATAAATAAGAAAAATCCAAAGTATAAACAACGTCAAGGATAATTTACTATTTTTGCAATAAATAATTAGTATATATATGGCAATAAGAATCGTTGGTGTAGATTTACCTCAAAACAAAAGAGGAGAAATTGCATTGACCTATGTTTTTGGAATAGGTCGTAGTAGTTCAGCGAAGATATTAGAAAAAGCTGGAGTAGATAAAGACATAAAAGTAAAAGATTGGACTGATGATCAAGCAGCTAAGATTCGTGAGATAATAGGTGCTGAGTACAAAGTTGAAGGTGACCTTCGTTCAGAAGTTCAATTGAATATTAAGAGATTGATGGATATCGGTTGCTACCGTGGTGTTCGTCACCGTATTGGCTTACCTGTAAGAGGACAAAGTACAAAAAATAACGCTCGTACACGTAAGGGTAGAAAGAAAACCGTTGCTAATAAGAAAAAAGCTACTAAATAATAATTGTTGATATGGCAAAAAAAACAGTTGCAGCAAAGAAGAGAAATGTGAAAGTAGACGCTAATGGACAGTTGCATGTTCATTCTTCTTTCAACAATATTATTGTTTCTCTTGCGAACAGTGAAGGGCAGATAATCTCTTGGTCATCTGCTGGTAAAATGGGATTCAGAGGTTCTAAGAAGAATACTCCATACGCAGCTCAAATGGCGGCTCAAGATTGTGCTAAGATAGCGTTTGACTTGGGTCTTAGAAAGGTAAAAGCGTATGTTAAGGGTCCAGGTAACGGACGTGAGTCTGCTATCAGAACTATACACGGTGCTGGTATTGAAGTTACTGAAATCATAGATGTAACTCCACTTCCACATAACGGATGTCGTCCTCCAAAGAGACGTAGAGTTTAATAGAATCTTTATATTAAAGAATGACCTTGATTTTGTTTTTGGATTACATTTTCTTCTCTGTAATCGCGGCTGTGCAAAATAAGTTCATTAGTTAACAATTAAAACATAGATAAAAATGGCTAGATATACTGGACCAAAATCAAGAATAGCTCGTAAGTTTGGTGAAGGAATTTTTGGAGCAGACAAAGTTTTGTCTAAGAAAAATTATCCTCCAGGACAACACGGAAATTCAAGAAAAAGAAAGACATCGGAATATGGAATTCAGCTTCGTGAAAAGCAAAAAGCTAAATATACTTATGGTGTTCTAGAAAAGCAATTCCGTAACCTGTTTAAGAAGGCTGAAACAGCTAAAGGTATTACAGGTGAGATCTTGCTTCAACTTTTAGAGTGCCGTCTTGATAACGTAGTTTTCCGTTTAGGAATAGCTCCAACTCGTGCTGCTGCTCGTCAGCTTGTAAGTCATAAGCATATAACAATTGATGGTGCAGTTGTGAATATCCCTTCATTCGCTGTTAAGCCAGGACAAGTGGTTGGTGTACGTGAAAAGTCAAAATCATTAGAAGTAGTTTCTAACTCTTTAGCTGGATTTAACCACAGTAAGTATCCTTGGTTAGAGTGGGATAATACTTCTAAGGTAGGTAAGATGCTTCACGTTCCAGAAAGAGCGGATATTCCAGAAAATATTAAAGAGCATTTAATTGTAGAGTTGTATTCTAAATAATAAATAGTTAAATGGCGATATTAGCATTTCAAAAACCTGATAAAGTATCAATGATAGAAGCTGACGACAAATTCGGTAAATTCGAATTTTGTCCTTTAGAACCAGGTTTTGGTATAACTGTGGGTAACGCCCTTAGACGTATTTTGTTATCGTCTTTGGAAGGTTATGCGATAGCTACGGTTAAAATAGCAGGAGTGGATCATGAGTTCGCTTCTGTACCTGGGGTTAAAGAAGATGTGACTAACATTATACTTAATCTCAAACAAGTGAGATTTAAGCAAGTTGTGGACGAAATCGAGTTTGAAAAAGTAAATATTACTGTTGAAAACTCGACAGAATTTAAGGCTGGTGACATTGCCAAGTATTTGACTGGGTTTGAAGTGTTAAATCCAGAACTACTAATTTGTCATTTAGATTCTACAGCTACAATGAGCATAGAACTCTTTATCAATAAGGGACGTGGATATGTTCCTTCTGATGATAACAGAGTTCACTGTACAGATGTAAATGTTGTTCCTATTGACTCTATTTACACACCTATTCGTAATGTTAAGTATTGGGTTGAAAATTTCCGTGTTGAACAAAAGACGGACTATGAAAAACTAATGCTTGAAATTACAACTGATGGTTCTATTAGTCCAAAGGACGCCTTGAAAGATGCATCTAAGATACTTATTCATCACTTCATGTTGTTCTCTGATGAGAAATTTACGCTTGATTCAACAAGTGCTGATGAAGATGATGGCTATGATGAAGAAGCACTTCATATGCGTCAGCTATTGAACACAAAGCTTATAGATATGGAATTGTCTGTACGTGCTTTGAACTGTTTGAAAGCTGCAGATGTGGAAACTTTGGGAGACCTTGTTCAATACAACAAAACAGATCTTTTGAAGTTCAGAAACTTTGGAAAGAAATCGCTTACCGAGCTTGATGATTTGCTGGAAAGTCTGAATCTATCTTTTGGAACCGATATCTCAAGATATAAATTAGATAAAAAATAAGAAATGAGACATAATAAGAAATTCAACCATTTAGGTCGTACTGCTTCTCATAGAAGTGCTATGTTGTCAAACATGGCTTGTTCTTTGATTAAGCACAAAAGAATCACTACGACTGTAGCAAAGGCTAAAGCTCTTAAGAAGTTTGTTGAGCCTTTGATAACAAAATCAAAAGATGACACTACAAACTCACGTCGTGTTGTTTTCAGTAACCTACAAGATAAGTTTGCTGTTACAGAACTTTTCAAAGAAATCTCTGTAAAAATTGCTGACCGTCCAGGTGGTTACACTAGAATCATAAAGACTGGAAACAGATTGGGTGACAATGCAGAAATGTGTTTCATCGAATTGGTAGACTACAATCCAAATATGGCTTCAGAGAAATCTGCAACTAAGAAGTCTACACGTACTCGTCGTTCTAAGAAGAGTGCATCAACTGCTCCAGCAGAAGAAGTAAAGGTTGAATCAGCAGAATAATAGTCTATAATCAACTTTGATGAATGAAAGGATAGCTACACATTGTGTAGCTATCCTTTTTTGTTTTTAGAAATGTCTCATCCTTAATTTATACTTTTACTTGGAAACTAATACTTGTAATTCATAGTAAGTTAATGATTGATATGGCATATGTAATCTAGTTTTTTGTAGGTCTAATTTTTTTCATCATATCTCCCTTTTCTTTTCCGCTTCCTTCTTCTTCTTCTTTACCCTTTTTCCTTCCTTTTTTAGTGTCCTTTTTCCCTCCGTTCCTTTTTACGATTTTGCTCTTTATTATCTTAGTTCTATATAGTGTGTTTCTTCTGATTGTTGTATTCCTGCTTGTCTTTCTCCCTTTTCTTTTCCGCTTCCTTCTTCTTCTTCTTTACCCTTTTTCCTTCCTTTTTTAGTGTCCTTTTTCCCTCCGTTCCTTTTTACGATTTTGCTCTTTATTATCTTAGTTCTATATAGTGTGTTTCTTCTGATTGTTGTATTCCTGCTTGTCTTTCTCCCTTTTCTTTTCCGCTTCCTTCTTCTTCTTCTTTACCCTTTTTCCTTCCTT
>JAUMWZ010000056.1 GCA_030529405.1 Bacteroides sp.
TATATGTTGGCTCACGTTGCTATAAGAGAAGCAGAAGTAGCAGTTAATGACATATTGGGCATTGACGACATGATGACTTATAATGCTGTGCCAGCTGTGGTATATACAAATCCGGAGATAGCAAGTGTTGGTTTGACAGAAGAAGAGTTACAAAGAAACGGTGTGGAGTATAAGGTTGTGAAGTTGCCTTTGAATTATTCAGGTCGTTTTGTAGCAGAAAATGAGAGAGGAACAGGTTTGTGTAAGATTCTTGTTGATAATGACGAGAAAATAATTGGTTGTCATATCATAGGTAACCCAGCGTCAGAGATTATAATGATTGCAGGAGTTGCAATAAAAAATGGAGAACACATTAAAGAATTTAGAAAGAATATTTTCCCACACCCTACCGTTGGTGAGATTTTCCACGAAGTATTGTTTGCTCTGTAATAGATATACTTAGTGTATAAAATAAATAGTCTATGTAATAAGGTTTTTACTACCTTCTACATAGACTATTCTTTTTATGTATCTACTTTATATACAGTTTGCAAGTCAGTTATATATAGTTCACTTTCAAATTATATATAATCGCCTTGCAAACTATATATAGTTTATTTACGACCTATTTAATGCTTTTTCTTTATCACTCTTTGGGTGAGTTAGAACATAATGCAAAATTAAATATCCAGTAACACCAGCTATTATAGAGCCTAATATTACACCAAACTTAGCTTGATTTAGCATATCTGCATGTTCGTGATTAGATACGTGGAAAGAAAGGTTTGCTACGAACAAAGACACCGTGAAACCGATACCACCAAGTAGTGACACACCCGCTAAATTGCGCCAGTTCATACCCGAAGGCATAGATACTATCTTTGATTTTATAGCTACCCAAGTGAATGAGTATATACCTAGGAACTTACCTAAAATAAGACCTAAGGCAACGCCTATACTTACTCCACCGATAATTTCGTTACCACCGCTGAACTTAACACCTGCATTTACGAAGGCAAACAAAGGCAATACGATGTAATTAACAAATGGGTGAAGTGCATGTTCTATTGATTGCATAGGGCTCATAACCTTAACTTTCGCCTTATCTATTGCTCCTATGTAGTACATCTGATTATAGTCTAAGATAGGTTTCTTCTCATGCGAGTATTCAAGATGACCTATTGCGTTGTTCACCTTAAACACATATCTTCTAGATGATATGAGTGGTGTGGCAGGAATGATAAAGGCTAAAATCACACCTGATATTGTGCTGTGGATACCTGATTGCATAAACATATACCAAATAGCTACTCCCATTATGGCAATGAATATTGTGCTACGAGTGTAGTATTTACAGCCCAAGTAAACAATCAAGAACAACACTGCGGCAATACCTAAGTATGTAATTGAGATATGTGAACTATAAAAAATAGCAATAATCAATATTCCTCCAATATCATCTACAACGGCAAAAGCAGTCAAGAATATCTTCAAAGCCAGTGGAACACGCCTGCCAAGCAAACTAAGCACACCTAAAGAGAAGGCAATATCAGTTGCCATAGGAATAGCTAATCCTCTACCTGCTTCTGTTCCTGGGTGGTTGAACAAAGCATAAACCAAAACCGGAACAATCATACCTCCAATAGCTGATATTATTGGTAGCATAGCCTTTCTTACAGTAGAGAGTTCGCCCGCAAGAACTTCACGCTTAATCTCCAAACCAACCATTAGGAAGAATAGAGTCATCAATCCGTCGTTGATAAACTCAAGTACGGTGATGTCGTGTTTCATGTGAGAGAATAGATTGAAATCGCCAAGATTGAAACTAATCTTTAGATTAAGAAAATCTTTATAGTATTCAGACAGTGGAGAGTTTGCTACTACTGCTGCCAATATCGCTGCTAAGAATAAAAGAATGCTAGCAAATATTGGCATTCTAATAATCTTTCGTATTGTTCTAATTAAACCCATTTGTTCTATTTTTTATATAGTTTATATTTCTAATTTACATACCACTTACTTTTCGACTATATATAGTTTGCAAACAGACTATATATAGTTTGATAGTAGACTGTATATACTCAACTTTTAGTTTGTTTATTGTTTATATCTATCTGCTAATCAAGTTTTAGCACAGCCAAGAAGGCTTTTTGTGGGACTTCCACATTACCAATCTGTTTCATACGTTTCTTTCCCTTCTTTTGCTTCTCCAATAGCTTGCGCTTACGGCTTACGTCGCCTCCGTAACATTTAGCGGTAACGTCTTTACGAAGTGCTTTTATCGTTTCGCGTGCTATAATTTTTGCTCCTATAGCTGCTTGTATTGCAATGTCAAACTGCTGTCTTGGTATCAGCTCTTTCAACTTCTCACACATACGTCGTCCCATATCGTAGGCGTTGTCAAAGTGAGTTAGCGTAGAAAGTGCGTCTACTGGTTCCCCATTTAATAGTATATCAAGTTTTATAAGTTTTGAAGTTCTGTACCCGTTTGAGTGGTAATCAAAAGAAGCATAACCTTTAGATATACTCTTTAGCTTATCATAGAAGTCGATAACTATCTCTCCTAGAGGCATATTATAATGAAGTTCGACTCTGTTTCCTGATATATATTCTTGCTTAATCAACTCGCCTCTTTTTCCCAAACATAGTGTCATTATAGGACCTATGTAGTCAGTTGTTGTGATGATTGATGATTTTATATATGGCTCCTCTATATGGTCAATAAGTGTAGGGTCTGGCATTCCACCCGGATTATGCACTTCCTTAAACCCGCCTTGCTTGTCATAGATGTTATACGATACGTTTGGTACGGTTGTGATAACGTTCATATCAAACTCACGGTCTAATCTTTCTTGCACAATCTCCATATGAAGAAGTCCCAAGAAACCGCATCTGAACCCGAAGCCTAAGGCTAGTGACGACTCAGGTTGAAAAGTAAGTGAGGCATCATTAAGCTGAAGTTTTTCCAAAGCAGAACGCAAATCTTCGAAATCTTCTGCTTCTATTGGATACAAACCAGCAAATACCATTGGCTTAACTTCTTCAAATCCCTCGATAGCCTTATCGCATGGGCGAGAAATGTGTGTTATCGTGTCGCCCACTTTAACCTCTTTTGAGGTCTTAATACCAGATATAATGTAACCTACATCTCCTGTTTTTAGCTCTTTTCGAGGGTGCATATCCATCTTGAGAACACCGATTTCGTCAGCAACATATTCTTTCCCTGTGTTGAAGAACTTAACCTTGTCGCCCGATTTTATAGTTCCGTTCTCTATCTTGAAATATGCAATTATACCTCTGAAAGAGTTAAACACCGAGTCGAATATCAAAGCTTGCAACGGAGCTTCTTCATCGCCTTTAGGAGAAGGTACTCTTTGTATCACTGCTTCAAGTATTTGGTCTATCCCCATACCCGTTTTTCCTGATGCTCTTATTATTTCATCTCGCTTGCAACCAAGCAGTTCTACAATCTCGTCTTCTACTTCTTCTGGCATAGCACTTGCCATATCACATTTGTTTATTATAGGAATAATCTCCAAATCGTGGTCTATTGCCATGTAAAGATTTGATATTGTTTGTGCTTGTACTCCTTGCGATGCATCTACAATAAGCAATGCGCCTTCGCAAGCAGCTATCGAACGAGAAACTTCATAAGAAAAGTCTACGTGTCCGGGAGTATCAATAAGGTT
The DNA here is from genome assembly GCA_030529405.1 of Bacteroides sp. Lineage (GTDB taxonomy): Bacteria > Bacteroidota > Bacteroidia > Bacteroidales > Bacteroidaceae > JAUMWZ01. The sequence goes on from JAUMWZ010000056.1 coordinate 3,669, forward strand.
TAAGGTATATATCTCTCCGTTGTATTTGTATTCCATTTGTATAGCATGGCTCTTTATGGTTATTCCCCTTTCCTTTTCTAAATCCATGCTGTCGAGCATTTGCCCTTCTGTTACTTTAATGGTGTTTGTATATTCAAGAAGTCTGTCTGCCAAAGTAGACTTACCATGGTCAATGTGAGCTATAATGCAGAAGTTACGAATGTTCTTCATCTTTTCGTGAGTTGTTACTTTATTTTTGAGGTACAAATATAGCCTAAAATGTATTATAAAAAAATAGTGTTATAACATACTTTATACGTTATAACACATTTATATATTAGTCATCAAAATATTGCTTTAGATTATCGGTGCAACTATCTATATTTCACTAGTAGAAAGATTATATATAGCATAGTTGCTAGTTATATACAGTTGAGAAAAGAACTATATATAGTTTGCAAGTCAGTTATATATAGTTTAGATATTGACTGTATATGGTTTGGAAAATCGCTATATATCATAATTTACGAAATGATATATAATAAGTTGTCAATATATTGATTATAAATCTTTTAATTCAACAACAACAGGGAAATGATCAGAGTGTATCACTTCGCTAGCAATACGTGCAGAGATTAGAGATGGTAATAAAGACTTGCTTATCAAACAATAATCTATTCTCCAACCTTTATTTCTTGCCCTAGCATTTGTGATATAGCTCCACCACGTATATTCTTGTTTTTCAGGGTAAAGATATCTGTATGAATCAACAAAACCAGTGTCTAGGAAGTCAGAAAACCAACTCCTTTCTTCGTCAGTAAAGCCGGGTTTGTTCGCATTTCTCTTTGGGTCGTGTATATCTATTGCTTGATGACAGATGTTATAATCACCACATACAATCAGATTATTGTGTTTCTTTTTTTGTTCATCAATATATTTTCTAAAAGAAGAAAGCCACTGTATCTTGAAATCTTGCCTTTCGTCTCCACTACTTCCTGATGGGTGATAGGCTGAAACTACAGCAAAAGTTCCGTAGTCTGCTTTAATTACCCTCCCCTCTCTATCTAATTCAGATACTCCTATACCATACTCAACACTTAAGGGCTCTTTCTTTGAAAGGATAGCAACACCGCTATATCCTTTCTTTTCCGCTGAAAACAGATGCGATTTATACCCTATATTCTCAAAGATTGAGCATTCGTATTGATTTGGTTGTAGTTTGGTTTCTTGCAAGCACAGTATATCGGGGTTTTCAAGAGTTATCCACTCCGTCAAACCTTTTGATAGTGCTGCACGCAACCCATTAACATTGTACGTTACAATCTTCATAATTCAATAAAAAAGCCTTTGGCATATTCCAGCCAAAGGCATAATACTATGTGTTCAATATATGTTTTATTCTTCCATTGAAGGCTTCATGTTAGTAAATACAGTCTGAACATCATCAAACTCCTCTAACTTCTCTACCATCTTGTCTAATACTTCTCTTTGCTCGTCAGTAACATCTTTCAAGTCGTTAGGTATATACGTAAACTCTCCACCTACATCTTCAAATCCGTACTCTTCAAGGTGTTTTTGTATTTGAGCATAGCTTTTTGGGTCGCCATATATTGTTATTGTACCTTCCTCATCATCTACCTCAAACTCGTCTTCAACGTCATAGTCGATAAGGTCTAATATCAGTTCTTCCATGTCTATTCCATCTTTCTTCTTGAAAGTGAACATACATTTGTGGTCGAACAAGAAAGCCAAAGAGCCCATAGTACCTAAGTTTCCGCCAAACTTGTTGAATATTGAGCGCACATCGGCAACAGTTCTCGTTGGATTGTCTGTTAGTGTGTCTACAAACACAGCTATTCCGTGAGGACCATATCCTTCGTATGTCATGCTCTTATAGTCGCTTTGGTCTTTACCCATTGCGTTTTTGATAGCTCTATCAATATTATCCTTAGGCATATTCTCTCTCTTTGCCGTAGCAATAATAGCTCTAAGAGTTGGATTGTTTTCTGGTTCTGGACCTCCAGCCTTAACGGCTATGGCTATTTGTTTACCTATTCTTGTGAAAGTTTTAGCCATGTGTCCCCAACGTTTCATCTTGGCTGCTTTTCTATATTCAAATGCTCTTCCCATAGTGTAATTATATCCTTTATATGTATTGCTTTTATCTAAGTTTTGCGTTTAGTTTATCTTCGTACACCTTTATAAGCTTACTCATAATCTTGTCTATAGACTTGTCGTTAAGAGTTTGATTTTCATCTTGCAAAGTGAAACTTACTGCATACGATTTCTTTCCTGCTTCAAGATTCTTGCCTTCATATACGTCGAACAAACGAACATCTTTCAGAAGTTTTCTTTCTGTTTCGTATGCCAATGTTTGTATTTGCTCAAACTCTATTTCTTTATCTATAAGCAGTGCAAGGTCTCTTTTCACGGCTGGATACTTAGGTATTTCCTTAAACGAAACAGAGTGTTTTGCCGTTTCTTTCAATATCTCGTTCCAGTTTATATCAGCATAATACACCTCGTTAGCTATATCCATTGATTTCAAAATCTTTTTAGATACCACTCCAAGAGTAACTATTACTTTTCCTCTCTTACTTACGTAGTTTACAGCCGTTTCATACACGTTATCCAAACTCTTCTGAGTTGATATCTCAGTTATATTTACTCCAAGTCTAAGTAATATATTGTTTACATATGATTTCAATATAAAAATAGAAGTAGGTTCATCTGCATGTGCCCAGCTGTTTTTTATATGCTTACCAGTAACCCATAATCCTAAGTGATAGTTTTCACTGTATGGTGCTAAAATCTTCTCATCATTCTTCTTTTCAGCCGTATATTTATAGCAGTTTCCAAATTCAAAGAATTTAAGGTCAGAGTTCTGACGATTGCTGTTGTGTGAGATACTTTCCAAGCCACCAAACAACAGAGTTTGACGCATTGCATTAAGGTCTGTACTCAAAGGATTAAGCAGCATTACCAAATTTTCAGGCTTATATTTGCTCAAGCCTTCATAGTATGCAGCCTTAGTAAGTGAGTTATTTAGTATTTCATTAAATCCTCCGCCTACAAGTTGTTCTGCCACTAGGTTTTGCAACTTATTAGAACGGTCGTATTCTCCCTTTGTTGTTAAGCTAGATTTTAGAGTGCTACCTATCTCAACATTATTATATCCGTATATACGCAAGATGTCTTCAATTACATCACATTCACGTTGCACATCTACTCTATAAGGTGGTACGTTGAGCAATAAGCCTTCTGCTGTTTCTTTTTCAACATTCATTTCAAGGCTTTCAACTATGCTTTTCACGGTAGCAGGCTCAATTTCCTTGCCTATTAGCTTATTTACCCTGTCGTAGCATAACTCTACACTGAAATGTTCAGCTTCTTTTGCTTTCACTTCCACTACTTCTGAAACGTGTTCTGCACTTGCTATTTCCTTAATCATTATAGCAGCAAGTTTCAAGCAAGGTATAACTGAATTAGGGTCTGTGCCTCTTTCAAAGCGGAACGATGAATCTGTGTTGAGTCCATGACGGCGTGCTGTCTTTCTAACAGTAGTTGGATTGAAATAAGCACTTTCTAAGAATATGTTCACAGTACTATCTGTTGCCCCAGAATCTAATCCTCCGAAGACGCCAGCTAAACACATTGGTGCTTTTGCATTACTTATAGTTAGGTCGTTGCTGTTAAGAGTTCGCTCCACACCATCAAGAGTTGTGAACTTATCTCCCTCTGTTGCCGTTTTAACTATAATCTTTTTGCCTTCAATCTTATCAGCATCAAAGCAGTGAAGTGGCTGACCGTATGCGTGTAGCATATAGTTTGTGATGTCTACCACATTATTTATAGGCTTTAGTCCGATAACTTTCAGCTTGTTTTGTAACCACTCTGGACTTTCTGCAACCTTTACTCCCGTGATGTAAACACCTGAATAGTGGTTGCAGTGTTCTGCATTTTCCACCTCAACAGTTATTTCACTCTTTCCAAGGTCTCTTATTTTGTCAAACGCATCTGCACTTTCTTTTTTCAAAGTAGCAGGCATATTGTTTTGTTTCAAGTATGCATACAAATCTCTTGCTACACCATAGTGCGAACAAGCATCTGCTCTGTTAGGTGTGATGTCTACTTCAAGAATGTAGTCGCTCTTAACGTTATAATAGTCTTTAGCCAATGTTCCTGTCGGCACATCACTTGGAAGAACAATTATACCGTTATGACTTGTGCCAACGCCTATTTCGTCTTCAGCGCAAATCATACCGAATGATTCTTCTCCTCTAATCTTACTTTTCTTAATGGTAAACTCACCTTCCTCGCTATATAGCTTTGTTCCTAATGTTGCTACTACTACTTTTTGCCCTGCTGCAACGTTTGCCGCACCACATACAATCTGCACAACATTTTCATTTCCTAAATCAACGGTAGTGATGTGTAAGTGGTCTGAATTTGGGTGGTCTATACAAGTCAAAACGTGTCCCACCACTAAACCCTCAAGACCTCCTTTTATTGTTTGAACTTCTTCTACACTTCCTGTTTCAAGTCCAATAGAAGTCAGAGCTTCTGCCATTTCGTTTGGCGTGAGATTACATTCAATATACTCCTTAAGCCAATTGTAAGATATATTCATAGTTAAATATTATTGCTCTTTGTTTTATTAAGGTTGCAAAAATAATAAGTTTTCTTGTAGAATACACATAATAAGGGCTGAAAAGAGATTATAATCTCTAATAATAAGAAAAGAGAAGTAACAAAGAAGACGAAAAGCGTAGTTTTCCAGCGAGCAAAGCACTATTCTGAAAACAACATAATTATGATGGTTTTTCAAACCATATACAGTTGATTTCTTAGTTATATATGGTTTAGAAATCAACTGTATATAGTCTTGTTGCAAACTGTATATGGTTTGCTTTACAGATAAATTGACATAGCAGACTAAGTAAACTTATTTAGCTTAAACAAATCATAATAAAGCGAAGTAAAACAATATATTACATAGGTTTATTAAATCATAATTTGCTCGAAAAATCTTTATTCTAGAACGGTAAATTTTCTTCGCCTATACCACCATTTTGCATAGGTTCTGGCTCTGGCATATCATAGTCGCTTTGCGCAGAAATAGCGTTTGTTTTTGATGGTAACACCTCTCTTCCTCCAGCTATGCTACCACTAAAGTCATTGTTTTCTATGTTAGAAAAACGAGTATATTCTCCTGCAAACCTCAAATATATTTCTCCAACTGCACCATTTCTATGCTTAGCGATGATAATCTCTGCTAATCCACGAACATTATTACCATTTTGGTCTTCATATATCTTATAGTATTCCGGGCGATGAATAAAGCAAACCATGTCGGCATCTTGCTCTATGGCTCCCGACTCTCTAAGGTCACTAAGTTGTGGTTTCTTCTTTTCTGGCGCAATATCTCTCGACTCGACTCCACGGTTAAGCTGTGAAAGAGCTATTATAGGTATGTTTAATTCTTTAGCCAAACCTTTCAACGAACGAGATATAACACTCACTT
>JAUMWZ010000057.1 GCA_030529405.1 Bacteroides sp.
TTATAGAGGAATATACTCTACAAATGCTTCCATTGCTTCGTATGATGCAAGTCCTAAGTGACGATACAACTCTGCTGTACCATGGTTTCTGTCCTCGCTTCTTTGCCAGAATAATCTTTCATCATCTCCTAAGAATGGAGCACTTTCCATTTGTGACTGGTGCTTAAGAATAGAATTTCTCTTAGCACGTAGTTCTTCCGGACTGATTGGAACAATCATTTCTATGTTCTCAATTTCCCATTCTGCCCATGCACCACGATACATCCAAATTCTACATTCTTTTAGCCATGCAGCACTACTCTTCTTCTCTTCGTCGATAGCAGCTAGAATTGCATCGGCACAAACCTTATGTGTACCGTGTGGGTCAGCAAAGTCACCAGCTATATATATTTGATGTGGTTCAACACTTCTTAATAATGCTCTTACAATCTCAACATCAGCTTCTCCTATAGGAGCTTTTTCTATCTTACCTGTTTCATAGAATGGAAGGTCTAAGAAATGACATCTGTCAAGTGGAATATCATTGTATGTACAAGCAGTTCTTGCTTCTCCTCTTCTGATTAGTCCTTTTATTGTAAGTATATCTCTTGTGTCAAAGTCTCCTTCTTTCTTATTCTTCAAGAAGTTTCTTATCTCTGTATACTTATCCTTTATTACTTTGTTTTCACCATTATCAAAGATTTGATTGAAACCATTGATAAAGTGTAGGAAACGTACTACTTCTTCATCGCCAACAGCAATGTTTCCAGAAGTTTGGTATGCAACGTGTACTTCGTGTTTTTGCTCAACTAGTCTTCTAAGTGTACCTCCCATAGAAATAACATCATCATCAGGGTGAGGAGAGAACACTATAACTTTCTTCGGATATGGCTTAGCCCTTTCTGGACGATAAGTATCATCAGCGTTTGGTTTACCACCAGGCCAGCCAGTAATTGTGTGTTGCAGTTCGTTAAACACTTTAATATTTACGTTGTAAGCAGAACCATATAGTGCCAAAAGTTCGCTTAGTCCGTTTTCATTGTAATCTTTGTTAGTAAGTTTAAGAATAGGTTTGTCTATCTTTAGGCATAACCAAACAATAGCAGAACGTATAAGCTTGTCGTTCCAGTCGCAAGAAGTTACCAACCAAGGGTGATTGATTCTCGTAAGTTTTGATGCTGCTGAAAGGTCTAACACTACTTTAGTGTTGTTGTGAGTCTGCAAGAATGATGCAGGAACTACATCTGTTACGTTTCCTTCTATCGACTTTTTGATTATTGATGCTTTATTTTCTCCCCAAGCAACCAAGTATATTTCTTTAGAAGATAATATTGCTCCAAGACCAACAGTTATTGAACTAACTGGTGTGCTTTCTGCTCCACCGAATATTCTGTAAGCCTCTTTCTTTGAGGTGTTATCAAGTAGGATTAGTCTTGTTAGAGAGTTCACTCTTGAGCCTGGTTCGTTGAAAGCTACATTACCTACTCTTCCTAATCCAAGTAGTGTTACATCAAATCCACCTAGTTCTGAAATCTTAATCTCGAATTGACGACATTGTTCGTAAATGTCTTCTTTTGCAACTGAGCCATTAAGTGTATGCACATTTTGGGCATCTATATCCACGTGGTTTAAGAAGCATTCTTTCAATTCATTAAGATTGCTATTGACTGTGTCTTTTGGAAGTGGGTAATATTCATATAGGCTGAATACTACAACGTTCTTAAAGCTAAGATTTTCTTCTTTATGTATTCTCACAAGTTCTTTAAGTACTACTTCGGTAGATTTACCTCCAGAAAGTGCAAGCACACAGTTTTTTCCTGCTTTTTGCTTTTTGCTTATTGTTGAAGCTATGTTTTTAGCAACAACTTTAGCTCCTTCTTCCATAGTTTCGTAAATGTCAGTTGGAAGTTTTTCTAATCTTGTAAGTACTGACTTGTCAAAAGCATTCTCAGGCTTATAGTACTTAGTAGATACTCTATTTAGAGTGATTTGAGATGTTAGATTTGTTCTCATTTCTATTGATAGTTATTTATAATGTGTTTTGTTTATATTTAATTTGGTTTCAGACTATATATACTTTGGTTGCTAACTATATATTGCTGACTTACAAACTATATATGGTTTGCAAGCTGTTTGATATATAACTCCAAATTAGCACTTTATGTTCAATTCGTTCAAAACTTTTCTTATCGCCTCAAAAGTAGTTATTCTTGTCGGAACTAAAGGTAGTCTTAGCTTGTTTTCTATCATTCCCATAGCATTGAGCATAGACTTCACTCCGGCAGGATTACCATCTATAAATAATAGGTTAAATAGCTCTGTAAATTTGTGATGTATTGCTAGTGCGTTAGCAAAGTCGCCTTGCAGGGCGAGTCTTGTCATTCTGCTGAATTCACGAGGAAAGGCATTTCCTATAACAGATATAACTCCAACAGCACCTAAAGTTATCAGAGGGAATGTTATTCCATCGTCGCCCGATATAACTTCAAAGTTGTTTGGCTTATTTTTTATGATGTCGTCCATCTGAGTTATATTCCCAGATGCTTCTTTAATGGCAACTACGTTGCTGAAATCTCTTGCTATTCTTAGAGTTGTTTCAGCAGTCATGTTCACACCAGTTCTTCCTGGCACATTATATAATATTATTGGTAATTGAGTTGCTTCTGACACAGCTTTGTAGTGCTGATATATTCCTTCTTGTGACGGTTTGTTATAGTATGGAACAACAGAAAGGATTGCATCTATTCCTGTGAAGTCGTCGTTTTTAAGTGAAGACACAACAGCTGCTGTGTTATTACCTCCAACTCCAAGTACGATAGGTATTTTGCCATCAACTCTGTTTACGACTGTTCGTGTTATTTCTTTTTTTTCTTCTTCGGTTAATGTTGGCGTCTCCGCTGTTGTGCCTAGCACTACTAAGAAGTCAGCATTGTTTTTCACGAGATAATCTGTCATTCTAATCAGAGCATCATAATCCACGCTGTCATCTTGCTTGAACGGCGTTATCAGTGCTACTCCCATACCTCGCAGCTTTCTCTGTATCATATTTTGTTTGGAGATAAATCTTTGTTAATATCTTCTACAAAATTACTAAGTTTTTTTCAGAACTATTGCAATAATGATAGGAATTCTTCTTCATTTATGAGCGGAATTCCAAGTTTTTCAGCTTTTTCTTTCTTCGCTGGTCCCATATTTTCTCCAGCAAGAATGAAACTAGTTTTCGCAGATATTGAGCTTATGTTTTTTCCTCCATGTTGTTCAATCATTTCTTTGTATTGCTCTCTTGAATACTTCTCAAACACTCCGCTGATTACAATTGATTTGCCTTCTAATTTTTGACTCTTCACAGTTGAGTTTTCAACTCTATACATTTTAATTCCAAACTCAGAAAGCTTTGTAACTAAAGTAATATTACTTGGATTTTGGAAGTATAACAATATACTCTTTGCAATCTTTTCGCCAATTTCTTCAATAGATATAAGTTCCTCGTAAGTGGCAGAAGAAATTTTCTTTATGTCAGATAGTTCTTTAGCCAATTTCTTAGCTACTGTTTCTCCCACAAATCTTATTCCTAGTGCAAACAAAACTCTTTCGAAAGGAATATTCTTGCTGTTTTCTATTCCGTTTATTATGTTTTGAGCCGATTTTTCTCCTATCCTTTCCAGCTGTATAAGGTCTTCCACCTTTAGTTTGTATAGGTCTGAAACATCGTGTATCAGCTTTTCTCGGAACAATAAATCTACAGTTTCGGGGCCTATACCCTCTATGTTCATTGCTTTTCTGCTGATAAAGTGTTCAATTCTTCCCTTTATCTGTGTTGGACATTCAGTGTCGTTGGGGCAATAGTGTGCTGCTTCGCCTTCAAGACGTATGAGCTTTGTTCCACACTCTGGACATTTAGTTATGAAACGCACCTTTTCGCCGAGCATAAAACTTCTTTGATTATAATCCACACCAGTAATCTTTGGTATTATTTCTCCACCTTTCTCTACATAAACCATATCTCCCACATAGAGGTCTAATGCAGCAATAATGTCTGCATTATGAAGTGATGCTCTCTTGACTATAGTTCCCGAAAGTTGAACGGGTTCTAGGTTAGCTACCGGAGTGATGGCACCTGTTCTTCCAACTTGATAAGAAACAGAGTTTAATCTTGTTATGGCTTGTTCGGCTTGAAACTTATATGCGATAGCCCAACGAGGTGATTTAGAGGTTTTTCCTAGCTCTTGTTGAAGTTTAACATCGTTTACTTTTATCACAATTCCATCTGTTGCTACTGGCAGATTTTTACGTTCTACGTCCCAATAGTTTATGTATTCTAACACCTCCTCTAGAGAATGACATTTCTTTGCGTGTTCAGAGACCTTGAAACCCCACGTCTTTGCTTTTTGCAGTGCTTCATAATGTCCGTCAGAAATATTTTCGTCACTTATTACATAATATAAATATGCGTCTAGTTTTCTAGATGCTACAACCGATGAGTTTTGTAGTTTTAGGGTTCCAGACGCTGCATTTCGAGGATTGGCAAACAATTGCTCTCCATTTTCTTCTTTTTCTCTGTTTAGTTCTTCAAACACCACCCACGGCATAAGTATCTCTCCTCTTATCTCAAACGAACTAGGGTAGTCGTTGCCTTTGAGCACTAACGGAATTGAACGTATTGTTTTTACATTTTCAGTTACATCATCGCCTTGTTCTCCATCTCCTCTTGTTACGGCTCTGATGAGTTTACCATTTTCGTATATCAACGATATTGAAGTGCCGTCATATTTAATCTCGCAACACAAATCAAAGTCTCTTTCTGCTAGTTTCTTTGTTCTTTCATAAAACTCTCTTACTTCGCCTTCGGAATAAGTGTTAGCCAATGAAAGCATAGGATATTTATGTTTTACTTGCTTGAATCCTTTATTTATGTCGCTACCTACTCTTACTGTCGGAGAATTTTCATCATAATATTCGGGGTATTTATCTTCTAACTCTTGCAATTCTTTCATCATAAAGTCGAAATCTATGTCGCTTATCTCTGGAGAGTTTAACACATAATACATGTAGTTATGATGATGAAGTTTTAGTCTGAGTTCTTCTATTTTATTCTTAATGTCCATAAAAAACGCTGTTTGTTAGTCACAAAAGTATAGGTTATTTATATTTTTGCAAAAAATAAATACTTATATGAGGATAGATATTATTACAGTGTTGCCAGAAATGATTGAAGGTTTCTTTAATTGTTCGATAATGAAAAGGGCAAAAGATAAGTCGTTGGCAGAAATACATATTCACAATCTGAGAGATTATACTACTGACAAGCACAGAAGGGTAGATGACTATCCCTTTGGTGGATTTGCTGGAATGGTAATGAAAGTAGAGCCAATAGACAAATGTATATCATTCCTTAAAAGTCAGAGAGAATATGATGAGGTCATTTTCACTACTCCCGATGGCGAACAATTTAATCAACCAATGGCGAATAGTCTTTCGTTAAAGAAAAACATTATAATTCTCTGCGGTCATTTCAAGGGTATTGACTACAGAATAAGAGAACACCTCATAACAAAAGAAATAAGTATTGGCGATTATGTTCTTACTGGTGGAGAGCTGGCGGCAGCTGTAATCACAGATTCTGTGATAAGGCTTATACCGGGAGTTATATCTGACGAGCAGTCTGCACTGTCTGATTCTTTCCAAGACAATCTTCTTGCTGCACCCGTATACACTCGTCCTGCCGAATACAACGGTTGGAAAGTACCAGATGTTTTATTGTCTGGTCACGAGGCAAATATAAAAGAATGGGAACTGCAACAATCTTTTGAACGCACAAAACTATTACGCCCCGATTTGTTGAAGAAATAGAGAGCTTTTCTGAACTGTATATAGTTTAGAATCAAACTGTATATAAATTAGAAATAAACTATATATGGTTTGCAAGTCAGTTATGTATGGTTTACAAACGCATTGTAACATATATGTTTTTTTGTTGTTTACAGCTTTGTGTCCTGTTGTATAGCATTTGATTTTTTACCTTATCTTATGTTTAATCACATTCAGGTTAGTTGTTGAACCTTTTTATGACATTGTCTGTTCTTATTATAATTTTTAGGTCTGTAAAATCTTGAATATCGTTTCCTATTTGCTTACTTTTGTGGCAAAATAAGCCTGAATTATGATAAAAATTAAAGACGAAAGTCTGAAAAAGGCAGCTCAAAAGAGTGTGTCGGACTTTATTTTTGCCTTCTACAACGCGTATATGAGTGAAGTAGGGAACGATTTGTCTGCCAAAAATATGAGTACATTCAACGGCGAACAGCATACTTTAATTGCATATTGTTTGTTCAGTAATGAGATTGAAGAAGGGGGCTTCTGTCAGCTAATACAAAATGGATATGGAGGTTATATATTTGACAATCCGTTTGCAAAAGCAATGAGATTGTGGGGAGCTGATGAATTGTCTAAGCTTATATACAGAGCTAAGAAAATCTTTGATGAGAATAGGGAAGACCTAGAAAAAGAAAGAACAGAAGAGGAATTTATGGCTATGTATGAACAATATGAGGCGTTTGACGAGATAGAAGAGTTAATAACAGAACTGAAAGAAAAGACTGACATAATAGTTGCAGCATATATAGATGAGAATATAAGCAAGTTTTGCGAGGTAGAGAAATAAAAAATAATGGCTTTGCTTATTAGGTTTTCACACAATCCGTAAACAATGAACTATAAAGAAATATTTGCCTTGACATGGGGGATTATATCAAACCCCATAGCAACATGGAGAAAAATAAATGCAGACAATAGGTGTCTAGAAGTGCAACCTAATTACGTGTATCCGTATATAGGCTTGGCATCGTTGGCAACATTTATAGGAATACTTCTTTCTGACGACACAAACGAGGTCAATAGCTTATTGACTTACGTGATGAGAGAGTGTAGTGTAACCGCTGTTGCTCTATTGGCTGGTTTCTTTATAACGTCTTATTCTGTTGAAAAAATATTTGTTGGTAGCGACAATATTAAGAGGATAATGATGTATGTCGGATACTCATATTCTGTGGTGTATGTACTTATGGTAGTGTCTGAGATATTTCCGTCTTTGAGTTTTATAATGTGGATACTACAGTTTTATACAATATATGTCGCGTGGGAGGGGAGTAAGACAGTAGTTAATGTCAAAGAAGAAAAAAGACTACTATACACTCTAACCACTTCTTTACTGATAATATTATCTCCAACAATAGTTGAGATGATATTAAAGAAACTTATGCAAATAATATAACAGCAAGAATGAAACAACCTAACATAAATATAAAGAACAAACGTGCTACGTTCGATTATGAGATAATCGATACTTATACGGCAGGTATAGTTCTTACAGGCACAGAAATAAAATCTATAAGACTAGGAAAAGCAAGCCTTGTAGATACATTCTGCTTTTTTAGCAATGATGAACTATGGGTCAAAAATATGCACATAGCTGAATATTTTTATGGCTCATACAATAATCATTCTGTGAGAAGAGACAGAAAACTTCTGCTTAGTAGAAAAGAATTAGATAAACTGAGAAGAGGAACTAAGGAAACAGGTTTCACTATCGTGCCAACAAAGATGTTTATCAATGAAAGAGGACTAGCTAAAGTGGTCATTGCTTTAGCCAAAGGAAAAAAACAATACGACAAAAGAGAATCACTAAAAGAAAAAGACGACAAAAGAGATATGGATAGAATGTTCAAAAGGTAATTTTTTAGGCATGAGGCGCATCATTTTATTCAAGAAAACCCCATATAAGTCGAGCTTTTTCTTGATAATAAATGACCAAAATATTATACTTTTTGATTTGTACATTTCATACCTAAGAGGATATTTTATCATATCTTTGTTGCAATATTTTTACATATAACAACTGAGGTTAAGAGCCATGGAAATCACAAAAAGAAACGGAAGTAAGGAAATATATAATAGTAAAAAAATTGAACGTGCTATTGTAAAAAGCTTTGAAAGTACACAAAACGACATAGATAAAGAGTCTGTTAAAGCAATGGTTGCTAAAGTTGAAGAGTTTGTAGTTAAAGCTGACTTCAACAAGACAGTGGAAAAAATACAAGATGAAGTTGAAAGAATTCTGATGTCGCATGGATATTACGCAGAAGCTAAAAATTATATCCTTTACAGATGGCAGAGAACAGAAATTAGAAAAGCTCTTAACAACATTGTAGGAGAGTTGAAAGACGAAAATATTATGAGAGTTTTGAAAGATATTCAAGACGATTTCATAGGTGTAGAATATAGCCTTTCAATCTTATCTGAGAAGTTCTTCAGTTTCTGCAAACCAGATATGTTGTATGAAGATAGATTAAACGCCTTGATAAAAGCAGCTGTTGAGCTGACAACACAAGATGCTCCGAAGTGGGAATTTATAGCAGCAAGAATACTGAACTATAAAATTTCATACTTAATCAATAAGCAAGAGGAGAAAGCTAATGTTACTTCATTTTACTAAAAGCTTAGATACCTTACAGACGAAGGATTGTATGGAGCCTACATCATAAATTCCTACACACAAGAAGAAATAAAAGAAGCGGAAACATTTATAAATCCAGAGAGAGACAAACTATTAAATTACTCTGGATTAGAATTGCTTTTTAAGAGATACATTATTAGAACAAGAAGCCACGAACCTTTGGAAAAGATACAAGAAATGTATCTTGGCATAGCACTTCACCTTGCAATGCCAGAAAAGAATGAAAGAATGACGTGGGTGAAAAAGTTCTATGATATATTGAGTAAGCTTGAAGTTACTATGGCTACTCCTACATTGTCTAACTCAAGAAAGCCATATCACCAGTTGTCAAGCTGTTTTATAGACACTGTTCCAGATAGCTTGGAAGGAATATACAGAAGTGTGGACAACTTCGCTATGGTCAGTAAGTTTGGAGGCGGTATGGGATTGTACTTCGGAAAAGTGCGTTCTGCCGGTGGAAACATTAGAGGTTTCAAGGGAGTTGCAGGTGGAGTTATAAGGTGGATAAAGATAGTAAACGACACAGCTGTAGCTGTTGATCAGCTAGGTATGCGTCAAGGTGCAGTTGCAGT
>JAUMWZ010000058.1:0-1910 GCA_030529405.1 Bacteroides sp.
AGGCCGCGTAGCTCAACTGAATAGAGTAGCTGACTACGGATCAGCCGGTTACAGGTTTGAATCCTGTCGCGGTCACACTCAAGGTTGCTTTTATATAAAGCAGCCTTTTTTGTTTTATACATCTAGGCTGGGAGGAGTGGTTTCTTTCCGTTCTTTCAAAGATGTGTTTTTGACGTTTTTCTGTACGGCTTTCTCTTTTTCAATATCTCTCTACCACATCATTTATATGCTGTATAAAGAAAATGTCGCCATATTTCAGACAGTGCAGTCTTACGGTGGCGACGCTAATATATTTCATACAGTTTGCAAACCGTATATAGCCTGCTTTTCAACTGTATATAATCTGCAAATTGACTATATATAGTTTATTTCCAAACCGTAGATAGTCTATATTTGCTTTCTGTAATGCTTTATTTTTGAGCTTATTCAATAAACCTGCTGTTGAATAATTGCCAACCTATGCTTAATCCAAAGTTCCATTCTCTTTTAGGCATACTGTAATGATTTATGAATAATGAGATATCTCCAATAGGCAATTGACACACTAGAGAAAGCTCTCCCATAAATCGGAAAACAGAGAATGTTTTTCCATATTGTGCTTTATTGTTTATTGTGTTTTCTATTGGAAATATTGGCAAGAAACCATACAACTCACTCCTTAAATGGAATGTCTGATTTATTTTGTATATAGGCTTAACCCCTAAAGCAACGAAGTGGTTTGCTCTGAAATACTGATTGTATGACAATTTACTATGTGCAGTAGGAGAGAAGTCTTTAGCTGCCATCATAGTGGCATAATAGTTTTCAGAGAAGTTTTTAGATGAATAGAAAGCGTTTATGTACGCCCCGAGAGTCCAGTGCTTATTCATTGGGAAGTAACTCTCCATGCAATAAGACACTTGCAACCAGTCTGTGTTTTCTTTGTATTGACTAGTATTGGTGTTTTTATTATTTCCTCTGAAGAAATATTCCTTGCCTTTGAAAATCTGTGCCGTTAGTTTCTCTTCATAACCACTAGTAGGGTGAAGTTTTGCATTAAGTGTGTTTCCGCTAAAACTTATTGACCCTGAAAACAAATCATATCTACTTTTGTCGAACTTATCATCATCAAAGTCTATTTTTGTTCTCTGATAATATCTATCTTCAATTCTGCCAAGTCCGAAACCAAACTCAGCCTTCTTGTTTGTTAAGAATGGCATTGCTATTTTTCCTTTCAGAAATAGCTCATTCTTTTTATTAAGTGCAGGATTATGGCTTTCCTTAAAAAGTTTGTCCTTCTTAAAATAGTCGAACTGTGAGAAAGATGCTATCATCTTTAATGATATCGGAAGCTTATTTGAAGGAAAGTCTACCTTAGCCATAAGTTGAGCGTTGTTGTAAACCTTACCTATCTGTCCGTCTATAAGTAGTTCCTTTGGGTAGAAATTCAGTGACTTATAGCTTATTCCTAAGTATGTCTGATTTGAATTTGTTGTAGATATGTTTCCACCGAGCTTAATGTTTAAGCTCTTATCTAACTTCACATCAAGCATAAGACTATATGTGTTGTCATCTTTATTATATATTGCGTGCGGTATGATTTCAGATATCATATAATCAGCCAATAGTCTGAAATAACCCTCTCTAACGTTTTCTAGCGACAAACTACCGTCTTTTTGCGTCTTAAATTCCTTTCGTATGTAGTACTGCTGTTCTTCGTTTGCCCCATTGATGATTATTTCTTTGAAGTTCAAATCGGGCAAATTACTTTTATATACTAATCTTCTTAGTTCCAAATTGCTTTTGCTTGTTCTTCGTTTAATCTTTTTCTTTATCTCATCTATTGTTGCTATAGTTTTGTCATATCCTATTTTCTCTAGTTCTTTAATTCTTTTGAAGTCCATAAGATTGACATCTTCGTACTTAAACCT
>JAUMWZ010000058.1:2010-4267 GCA_030529405.1 Bacteroides sp.
AAGTCAAGAAAAACGATATTCATTTGTATGGGGTTGACCACACTTGTTGGCAGAAATCTAGGCTTAAAACTGTTGATTGAGTCTTTAAGCGAAAATCTGATGTTGAGAAATTCGGGTGTAGGTGTGTTTCTTTTGAAGTGGTATATATACTTCTGATCGACTTCACCCGTTGCCCAGCGTTCGAATTCTTTTGAACTAAGCAGTTCACTCATCTCTTCTGGCGAATAACCCATAGCATATAGAGAACCAATAATAGCTCCCATAGATGTGCCAGTAATATAGTCTATCGGTATTCCGTGTTCTTCGAGTGCCCTAATAACGCCTATGTGAGTTAATCCTTTAGCTCCTCCACCGCTAAGAACTAATCCTACTCTCTGTGCTTTGATGTTGTTTGCCACAAAAAGCAACATTATTATAAAAGTATATAATGCTCTCATTTCAGTGTGATGAATATGTTTTGTAACCTCAAAGATACATCTTTTTGTTTCTATATTTGATTAAATTGATGATAATAGAATAACAGTTAGTGGTTTTATGTGTGTTAGCATACTTTTGGTGTGTTATGTTTGCAAAGAACGACTTTATATATTAAATATATGAACCATTCGCAGATGCTTTCTAAACTATATACAGTTGATTTTCAAATCGTATACAGTTTGAAAAGCAGTTATATACAGTTTGTAAGTAAACTATATACAGTTGTCTTTTTATGTGTTGTTGTGATATGTGATGTTTGATTTATTCTGACTTATAAAATTAAAAGAATTGATATTCAAAAAGTAATTTATATTGGTCAATATCACTATATAACGGGGTTTTATTTGTAACTTTGTGGCTAATTAGTAATTATATAAATTATTGATATGCTTAAAAGGCTACAAGTAAAACTTATGATATTTCTTGCGACTATTGTTCTAAGTGTCGCAAGCGTATATGCACAAAAGATAGATACGTATTTTATACATACTGTGTTGAAAGGTGAGACCCTTTATTCAATATCACATATATATGGAGTTTCAGTAGACGATATTGTCAAGATAAATCCTAACTGCAAGGAAAAACTTCCTATTGGATATGAACTTAGAATACCTGTGAAAAACGACAAGGTTAATGATTATATATTCTACACCATAAAACAAGGCGATACGCTATTCAGAATAGCACAAGACCATAATATAACAGTAGACGAGCTGTTGAAACATAATACAGACCTAAAGAAAGACAGTTATAAGATTGGAACAGTTATAAAAATACCAGCAAAAAGAAAGGCTGTTGTTTCAGAAAATAAGGAAAAAGAAAAGAAATCTTTCTTTGAAGATGGCTTCTTTGGTCTGTTTAAGAAAGAAACAAACACCATAAATGCAGCTATAATACTTCCGTTTGCGTCAGACAGAAAAATGTTAGAATATTACGAAGGCTTTCTTATTGCCGTAGATAGCTTAAAGAAAGAAGGACTTAATCTTTCTCTTAATGTGTATGATAGTGGGCACGGAGAGAAACATCTAAGAGAGGTGTTGGAAAAAGATGAGCTTAAAGATATGGATATTATATTCGGACCCTTCAATAGCGATAAAGTCAATGTGGTGTCTGAGTTTTCTAAGAAAAACAATATAAACATTGTTGTTCCGTTTGCTTCTAAAGTGAACGCCATACACAATAATGCTATGTTGTATCAAATAAATAGTCCACAAAAAGAACTTTATTCTACTGTTTACAGAGCATTCACAAGTAAGTATGAAAACTTTAAGCCTATATTCATAGAAGGCGAACCTGATGGAAAGAGTAAAAAGGATTTTACCGAGTTCTTTATAGATAACCTAAAGCGTGACAGAATAGGATATTCGATAATAAGAGATAGTATCACAGAGCAAAATGTGCTATATTCTCTAGATAAAAATAGACACAATGTGTTTATTCCAAATTCATCAAGCAGTCAGATATTAACAAAGACATTACATGTTATTATGGCTGTAACACGAGAAAATCCAAACTTTACGGTTAGTATATTCGGATATCCGGAATGGCAAATATATTCTAAAGACTTCATTTCAAGATTTTATGAACTTAATGCGTCATTCTATTCGCCTTTCTATACGAATAATGTATATCCGGAAGCCTTAAATTTTATTTCTAAATATCATAAGTGGTACAGAAAAGATATTCATAGCAAGTATCCAAACTATGCTATGCTAGGGTATGACACAGCTTTCTATTTCTTGAAAGGACTAAAGAACAATAAGGAGAATCTAGCTGAAGG
>JAUMWZ010000058.1:4367-8955 GCA_030529405.1 Bacteroides sp.
AAAGCCTCGTTTATACCTTCTGTAAGGCAAACAACAGATATAGCCAGCAATGCAGGAGTTAGTTTCAGATATATAAATGAAAAGTATTTTGCTATGATTTCTGGAGTTCACATTGAGGTAAACTATTCACAAAAGGGTTGGAGTGAACTCTTTGAAAAGCTAAACGATAGTGGAGAGCCGATAAAAGACAAGTCGAAAGAATATAAACGCAGAGCAAACTACATTGAAATACCTATGCTAGCACACCTAGCCTTTGGTAAAGATGATGGCTTTCAGTTCTTCATTCATGCGGGTCCACAGATAGGTTTTCTTTTGTCAGAAAGTGAATCTATCAGGAATGTAGATATTACTAATCTTTCAGTAACGCAGAGAGAGATATATGGTAATAAGCTACAACAAAAGTTTGATTATGGAATTTCTGGCGGATTGGGTATAGAGCTAAACTCAAGAAAGGCTGGAACATTCTCACTCGAAGGAAGATACTACTTCGGGTTATCAGACTTTTACAGAACAACAAAGAAAGACTTTTTCGGTAGAGCAGCACACTCTACCATAAGCATAAAATTAAACTATCTTTTCAGGTTGAATTGATGGTTTCTAAGCTATATACAGTTTAGATGTAGATTGTATATAGTTAGGAAAGCAAATGTATATAATTAAGAAGTCAATAATATATAGTTTACTTTTCTTTTTATACTTTTGCAAGGATATTGCATAGTCAGTAACGATAAAAATTAAAGATATAAATAACTAAAAACAGTCAAAGCTGTGGGAGAAACAAAGTATATTTTCGTAACCGGTGGAGTTGCCTCTTCTTTGGGTAAGGGTATAATTTCCTCGTCTATCGGTAAGTTGCTTCAAGCAAGAGGTTATAGTGTCACTATTCAGAAGTTTGACCCTTATATCAATATTGACCCTGGTACACTCAATCCTTATGAACATGGTGAATGCTATGTAACAGTAGACGGACACGAGGCAGACTTAGATTTGGGACATTATGAACGCTTCTTAGGAATACAAACCACTAAGGCTAATAACATTACAACAGGTAGAATCTACAAAAGTGTTATTGACAAAGAGAGAAGAGGAGACTATTTAGGAAAGACAATACAGGTTATTCCGCATATAACTGATGAGATAAAACGTAATGTAAAACTATTAGGTTCTAAGCATAAGTTTGATTTTGTTATCACAGAAATAGGTGGTACGGTAGGAGATATAGAATCACTTCCTTACATTGAAAGCATCAGACAGTTAAAAAGAGAACTCGGAAAGAATGCTCTTTGTGTACACCTTACTTATGTGCCATACTTAGCTGCCGCAGGAGAACTGAAGACTAAACCTACACAGCACTCTGTAAAAGAACTGCAAAGTGTAGGTATTCAACCTGATGTGTTGGTACTTCGCACAGAACATCACTTAGGTGAAGGACTAAGAAAGAAGGTTGCACTTTTCTGTAATGTAGATGAAAAAGCCGTGGTAGAGTCAATTGACGCCAAAAGTATATACGAAGTGCCGTTGTTGATGCAGGCTCAAGGTCTTGACGAAACAATATTAGAGAAGATGGGATTACCTGTTGGCGAGAAACCAAGTCTTGGCCCATGGAGAGAGTTTCTTGACAAGAGAGCAAAAGCAGAGAAACAAAAGCCGGTAAGAATAGCTTTGGTGGGTAAGTATGACCTACAAGATGCATATAAATCAATAAGAGAAGCCTTGTCGCAAGCTGGAACTTACAACGATTGTAACGTTAAGGTAGAGTTTGTCAATAGTGAGAAACTGACAGAAGAAAACGTTGCAGACGCTCTAAAAGGTATGGCTGGAGTTATGATTGGACCTGGATTCGGACAAAGAGGAATAGAAGGTAAGATTATAGCTATAAAGTATGCACGTACAAACGATATCCCTACATTTGGAATTTGCCTTGGTATGCAATGCATAGCTATAGAATTTGCAAGAAATGTATTAGGGTACAAAGATGCAAACTCTAAAGAAATGGACGAAAAGACTAAGCACAACGTAATAGATATTATGGAAGAACAAAAGTCTGTTACTGACCTTGGAGGCACAATGCGCTTGGGAGAATATGAATGTGTACTTGATAAGAACTCAAACTCTTATAGAGCTTACAAAAAAGAGAATATAAGAGAACGTCACAGACACAGATATGAGTTCAATAGTAAGTATAGGCAAGAGTATGAAGATGCTGGAATGAAGTGTGTAGGTATAAATCCTGAATCTGGACTAGTAGAGATTGTAGAAATACCTAAACTTAAATGGTTCGTCGGAACACAGTTCCACCCTGAGTATAGTAGCACAGTTTTACAGCCACACCCACTATTCCTTGAATTTGTGAGAGTTGCAAAGGAAAACTCAAGTAAATAGAGTTTCAAAACAAACTGTATACGGTTTACATATAGACTATATATAGTTTGAAAGAAGACTATATACAAACTAAAAATCAAGTAATAATAAACAGAAAACAGAGAAAAAATAATGGATAAAAACACCATGACTGGCTTGGTGCTAATAGCTTTACTGCTTATAGGATTTAGCTATTTTAGCCAACCAAGCAGTGAACAGATTGCTGCCCAAAAAAGATATAACGACTCGATTGCTTTAGTAAGAAAAAATGAAGAAGCCTTAAAGGCTAAACAAGAGGCTGCTTTAGCATCTGAGAAGAAGATAACATTAAATGCCGATTCATCATCTTTATTTTTTAGTTCATCAAAAGGAACTGAAGAATTTACTGTTATCAAAAACGATTTGCTAGAACTAAAACTGACAAACAAAGGGGGTAGAGTTTACTCGGCGGTATTAAACAATTACAAAGAACAAGATAGAGTGAGTCCGGTCACTTTGTTTAAGGACGAAGACGCAAATCTTAACTTCAACTTATATAATAAAGAAGGAGTGATACAAACAAAAGATTACTATTTCACTCCTGTAATGAAGACTGACAGCAGTGTCGTGATGAGATTGCAAGCTGACGAAGCGAGCTATATCGACTTTATATATACACTTAGCAAGGAAAGCTATCTCGTAGACTTTAAGATTAAAGCTAGTGAAATGTCTGATAAGTTAGCAAACTCGCAGTACATTGATATAGATTGGTTCCAAAAGGCACGTCAGATTGAAAAAGGATTTACTTATGAAAACAGACTTGCAGAACTTACTTATAAGGTAAAAGGCGATGATGTAGAACACCTTTCAGCAGGAAGTGACGAAGAAAAAACTATCGAAGACAACAAACCAATAGAATGGGTTGCTTTCAAGAATCAATTTTTCTCGACTGTTCTTATAGCAGATAAGCAGTTCAATAAAGTGCATCTAACTTCTAAACTAGAAAACAAAGGAAGCGGATACATAAAGGACTACTCTGCAGATATGAATACCCCGTTCGATATCACAGGAGCAGAACCGACACAGCTTTACATGTATTTCGGACCTAACCACTATAAAACACTTAAAGAGGTTAGTTCATTCAACGACAAAGACTGGGAACTTAACAGATTGGTTTATCTAGGTTGGCCTATAATACGTTCAATAAATCAGTATGTGGTTGTAAACATTTTCGATTGGCTTACAAGATTAGGTCTAAGCATGGGAATAGTACTTTTGATACTAACTATCATCGTTAAAATTGTTGTTTATCCCGCAACTTGGAAGACTTACATGTCATCTACAAAGATGAGGGTGCTTAAACCAAAAATTGAGGAAATAAACTCTAAGTATCCAAAGCAAGAGGACGCAATGAAGAAACAACAAGAACTAATGGGACTTTATAGTCAGTACGGAGTAAGTCCTATGGGAGGTTGTTTGCCAATGCTATTACAATTCCCTATACTTATGGCTCTGTTTATGTTTGTTCCAAGTGCGATAGAACTAAGACAAGAGAGTTTCTTGTGGGCAGATGATTTATCGACTTACGATGCGATTATAACATTCCCATTCCACATTCCTTTACTTGGCGACCACTTGAGCTTGTTCTGTTTGCTTATGACAGTTACAACAATACTTAATACTAAGTATACAATGTCGATGCAAGACAATGGTAGTCAGCCACAAATGGCATCAATGAAATGGTTGCAATACTTAATGCCAATCATGTTCTTGTTCATTTTGAACGACTATCCATCAGGGCTTAACTATTACTACTTCTTATCTACGCTGATAAGTGTTGCTACTATGATTGTATTGCGTAAGATGACAGACGAAAAACAAGTATTAGCACAGCTTGAAGCTAATAAGAAAGACCCAAAAACAATGAAGAAAAGTGCCTTTGCTGCAAGATTAGAAGCAATGCAAAAGCAACAAGAACAAATGAGAAAATAACTCTTTGTTGCTGCTTATATATTATGGGCTATGAGCTGTTAGTACTTCTCATAGCCCTTTTTATTTTATCTTTTATCAATAGGTGTGCTATGTTGCACATCTCAACAATATAATAGGGGAGTGTGAGTAATGTAGAGATAAAAAGAAAGTATATTATAGTGAGTTTCTAAACCATATTTACTTGATTTGCAAATCATATAGCGTTTACTATCAGACTATATACTATTTAGATATTAGTAATATATGGTTTATATAT
>JAUMWZ010000059.1 GCA_030529405.1 Bacteroides sp.
CTTCTAAACAATATATAGTCGTAAACAAGACAAAAAGTGATATTATGAAATACATAGGTATAATACCTGCCAGATATGCCTCTACTCGCTTTCCGGGTAAGCCTTTAGTAAAGTTAGGGGGAATAAGTATCATTGAAAGAGTGTACAGACAAGTTGCTGAACACCTTGATGAAGTGTATGTTGCAACAGACGATGAGCGAATAGAAAAAGAAGTGTTGAGCTTTGGCGGAAAGGTTGTGATGACCTCTAGTGAGCATAGAAGCGGTACAGACAGATGTAATGAAGCATACAGCAAGGTAGGAGCCGGATATGACGTTGTTATCAATATTCAAGGCGACGAACCGTTTATTCAGCCCTCGCAATTGCAGGCTATAAAGTCTTGCTTTGATGACCCTGCAACAGAGATAGCTACACTTGTCAAGCCATTTATAGCCACACAGAGCATCGAAGAACTTGAAAATCCGAACTCTCCAAAGGTGGTTGTAGATGCAGATATGAACGCTATGTATTTCAGTCGTTCAGTAATACCTTATTTGCGAGGTACAGACAAGAGCCAATGGCTAACAAAACACACATACTATAAGCATATAGGAATATACGCCTATAAAGCAGATGTGCTAAAGAGAATAGCAGTTATGCAACAAACCAAGCTGGAGCTGGCAGAATCGTTAGAACAGTTGAGGTGGTTGGAAAACGGAGTTAAGATAAAAGTCGGCATCACTGACACAGAAACAATAGGAATAGATACACCCGAAGATTTGATGAGAGCTGAGGAATTTATAAAGGGGATAGGATAGATGAATAGAACAGTTGCACCAGAAGTAAAACCATTAAAAGACATAAATATGTTTGTTCCGCAGACAATGAGTCTAAACAACGGAATAAAAATGACTATAATAAACGCCGAAGAACAAGAGGTCATTCGAATAGACCTTGTATTCAAAGCAGGCAGATGGTATCAGGAACAAAAGTTGCAAGCCTTGTTTACCAACAGAATGATGAAAGAAGGAACACAAACGCTTTCATCGTTAGACATTTCGTCAAAGTTGGACTACTACGGAGCATACCTTGAAACATCTACCTCGGCAGAATATTCTTTCATAACGGTATACTCACTCACAAAGCACTTTGATAAGGCTATGAGTGTGTTGGAAAGCATAATCAAGGAATCGGTATTCCCAGAAAAAGAACTTGACACAATACTGACAAACAACATAAACCAGTTTAGGATAAACAGCACTAATGTTAGTTTCATTTCATATAGAAACTTCTTAAACTCAATATATGGAAATAACCACCCGATGGGTATTATTACTTTGGAAGAAGACTATATACAACTGACTTCTGAACTGTTAAGAGTTTATTATCAAAGTAAATATCATTCAGAAAACTGCGCTATATTCCTTTCTGGAAGGGTTACAGACAATGAAATTGCAACCGTTGAGAAACACTTCGGGAGTAAATGGGGAGATTGCAGCAAAGTTGTGCAGGACAGACATTACAACATAGAAACTTCTGCCGACAAGAGATTGTTTATTGAAAAAGAAGATGCACTGCAAAGTTCCATAAGGTTAGGATATCTTACTATCAGCACAGACTCTGACGACTTCTTGAAACTTAAAGTGCTTGTTACACTCTTTGGAGGGTATTTCGGTAGCAGACTAATGTCTAACATCAGAGAAGATAAAGGATACACCTACGGAATATCTGCATCACTGATGGACTATACAGATAGCGGACTTCTGACAATATCTACCGAGGCAGATAATAAGTATGTTGAGAACGTGATAGAAGAAGTCTACAAAGAAATTGATATATTGCAGAAAACGAAAGTAACAGAAGAAGAACTCATAAAAGTGAAGAACTATATGCTAGGAGAGTTTTGCAGAGGATACGAATCTGCATTCTCAATAGCCGATGCACATATACTTCTGTATGCAAATAAACTCGATAAAGACTATTTCCAAAAGGGAATAGAAGCTATAAATACTATAACCACAGACGAAATACATCAACTAGCAAACAAATACTTATCGAAAGAAAATATGAAAGAGTGCATCGTAGGAAAGAAATCTATATGATGTGTTAGCCAACTATAACCATAGACCAAGAAAAACATTAAAAAGATAAACCCATAATAAAGAAGAACACACTATGAATAAAAAACTAATTGTAACAATAATATGCTCACTGTTTGTGGCAAACCATATATACTGTCAAAAAGAATCATTTACAGACAAAGTGAAAAACGTGTTTTATGGAGGCGAAAAAATAGGAGAGTACAAGTTCAAAGACGGTAGCAAATACGTCGGAGAACTTAAACACGGAAAGCCAAACGGTAAAGGCAAAACTTTGTTTCTAAACGGAGATGTCTACGAAGGAGAATACGTTAAAGGCAAAAAACAAGGTAACGGAGTATATACATCATCTAAAGGAGAAAAGTATGATGGGCAGTGGAACCAAGACCAAAGAGTAGGAGAAGGGATTTGTTATTTCACAAACAACAACGTATATAAAGGTAATTGGAACCAAAATATGATGAACGGAATGGGAGAAATGTCTTACCATAACGGAGATAAATATATTGGTAACTGGCACAATAACAACCGTGTGGGGTTTGGAGAATATGTGTGGAAAGACGGAAGTAAGTATTCCGGAATGTGGAAGAATAATAAAAAGAATGGCGAGGGAGTATTTGTTTGGAAAGATGGAAGCAGATATTCCGGCGAATGGAAGAACGACCTGCAATCGGGCAAAGGCTCTTACCTTTTCAGTGGTGGAGATAAGTATGAAGGAGAATGGTTAGACGGCTTGCAACATGGTAAGGGTGTATATGTGTTTAGGTCTGGAGATGTTTATGAAGGCGAATATCTGAAAGGACAGCGAACAGGAAAAGGAAAGTACACTCATAACAATGGCGATATCTATGAAGGAGAGTTTTTAGGAGGATTTCAGCATGGTAAGGGTGTGTTTACATGGGCTAACGGACTGAAATATGACGGCGAATGGAACAAAGATGTTAAGGAAGGAAAAGGAGCATATTATTATACTAACGGAGATGTGTATAACGGAGAGTGGAAAAATAACTTGCCTAACGGAGTGGGAACATTAAAGCGTGCCACAGGAGAAATGTATGTTGGAGAATATGTTGATGGACTTGAAGACGGAAAAGGTAAGTACGTAAACAAAGACGGTAGTAGCGAAGAAGGTTTTTCTAAAAAAGGTCGCAAAGAGGGAGAGTTCATTCTACGAGATGCGAAAGGTAATGTTATTGGCAAAAAAACTTATAAAAGGGGCAGACCAGTTTAGGTGTTGCCTATAATGTAATAGAAGTAAGCGGTTAGCTATTAGTTATATAGTCAGCCGCTTTCTTTTGTTTGCCTTTTAGTGAGTAACACGTTGTGCCAAGGTTATATATAGTTTGCAGGTTAGTTATATACTGTTTGCAAGTCAGCTATATATAGTTTACTCCTAAACTGTATATGGTTTGTATTTAGGTTGTAATAGTTTCCGTCTGTGTGTTGTGCTATTTTCTCTTACATGGTATGTTATTTCCATTTGCTTGTTGTGCTATTTCTTACCTCACATTGTGTTATTTAGTCTGTTATGGTGTGTTTTTACACAGACAATATATGTTACTCATACTAATATATCATACCATTTATACCAACATGATATATCATTTCTGCCGAAACTGTATTATCCAATTCGAGGTTTCATAAACAAAAAAGGTGCAACAAAACATCAGTTTTGCCACACCTTATATTTATACTTTTTAGTGGTCTACTATTCCCACTCTATTGTTGCAGGTGGTTTTGAACTTATATCATACGTCACTCTGTTCACACCTCTAACCTTATTGATGATGTCGTTAGATACTTTTGCTAGGAAATCATAAGGCAGTCTTGCCCAATCGGCAGTCATTCCGTCTGTCGATGTTACTGCTCTTAGAGCCACAGCACGCTCATATGTGCGCTCATCTCCCATTACACCAACTGACTGAACAGGTAATAATATAGCTCCAGCTTGCCATACCTCGCTGTAAATATTCCATTCTCTAAGTCCTTTTATAAATATATCGTCAGCCTCTTGAATAATACTTACCTTTTCACGTGTTATCTCTCCAAGTATTCTAACAGCTAAACCAGGGCCAGGGAAAGGGTGTCTGCTTATCAAATGTTCTGGCATTCCAAGTTCACGCCCCACTCTTCTAACCTCGTCTTTGAACAATAGTCTTAGTGGCTCGCATAACTTTAAGTTCATTTTCTCTGGTAGTCCGCCCACGTTGTGGTGACTCTTTATCACAGTTCCAGTAATTGACAGCGACTCTATACAGTCTGGATATATAGTTCCTTGTGCCAACCACTTCACGTCTTTTATCTTGTGAGCTTCTTCATCAAACACGTCGATGAAACCTTTACCTATAATCTTTCTTTTTTGTTCAGGGTCTGTAACTCCAGCAAGCTCACTGAAAAACTTATTGCTTGCATCTACCCCGATAACATTAAGACCTAAGCCTTGATAATCATTTAATACATTTTTGAATTCATCTTTGCGTAGCATTCCGTGGTCTACAAATATGCAGACAAGGTTGTTACCTATCGCCTTGTTTAATAATACTGCTGCCACAGATGAATCTACACCACCACTCAAACCAAGCACCACCTTGTCGTTGCCTAGTTGATTTTTCAACTCAGCCACTGTGCTTTCAATGAAAGATGCAGAAGACCAGTCTTGCTTACAACCACACACGTCCACCACAAAGTTCTTTAATATCTGAGTACCGTCTTCACTGTGGTACACTTCAGGGTGGAATTGTACGCCCCAAGTGTTCTCACCTTCTATCTGATATGCAGCAACCTCCACCTTGTCAGTAGATGCTATCTTCTTAAAGTTACTAGGAATTGAAGTTATAGTATCTCCGTGGCTCATCCAAACCTGACTGTTTTCCTTCACGCCTTTAAGAAGTACGTTGTCTTTGCAGAAGTGTGCAAGGTGTGCTCTACCATATTCTCTGGTGTTTGCAGGCTCAACCTTTCCGCCATTGCTGTATGAAAGGAATTGCGCTCCATAACAAATCCCGAGTACGGGATATTTTTTTCTTATTTCAGTTAAGTCCACTTTGAATGCTTTGTCATCATAAACAGAGAACGGACTGCCTGAAAGTATAACTCCTTTGACTGATTTATCGTCTTTAGGGAACTTATTGTACGGCACAATCTCGCAGTATGTGTTCATTTCTCTTACTCTTCTGCCTATCAGCTGAGTTGTTTGTGAACCAAAGTCGAGTATAATAATCTTTTCTTGCATATATGCTTGATTTTTGTGTGTTACTTATTTACTGTGCAAAGGTATTAAAAAACTATTGTATTTGCTTAATAGTAAGTTTGATATTAGTTGTTTGTTTTTGTTTTTTGTGCATGTCATTATAAAAAGAAAGGGAGGTACTTATGCATAGTATCTCCCTTATTTTTCTTAGAACTTGAATTTTATTCAGCTGCTGTTTCTGTTGCTTCTGTTGCAACTTCTTCAGTTGTTTCTTCAGCTGGTTGTTCTTCTGCTGTCTTAGCAGCTAATTTTTCAGCTACTGCTTTAGCTTTTTCTTCGTTCATTTTCTTTTCAACTTCAAGACGTGCCTTAGCTTCTGCTTTCTTTTCTTCAGCTAATTTGTTTCTTAGTTGAGCAAGACCTGCTTCTTTGTTTTCTTTCCAAGCGTTGAATTTAGCTTCAGCTTCAGCTTCGCCGAATGCGCCTTTAGCCACACCGCCAAGAAGGTGCTTCTTCATATAAACTCCTTCTCTTGAAAGAATGTTACGAACAGTGTCTGTTGGTTGAGCACCCTTACGTAGCCAGTCAAGAGCTCCATCAAAGTTCAATGTTACTGTTGCTGGGTTTGTGTTAGGGTTGTAAGTACCCAATTTTTCGATAAACTTACCATCACGTGGTGCTCTGCTGTTTGCCACAACAATAGAGTAGAACGCATAGTGCTTGCGTCCGTGTCTTTGCAATCTAATTTTTGTTGCCATTCTTTATTATGTTTATTTGATTAAATAATATGCTACCATCTCGTAGTAGCGTTGCAAAAGTACTATGTTTTATTGTAATACACAATACTAACTGTACTTAATTTGCTGTGATAACTTGTTTTATGTCTTTGTAGAGATATGTTTTTCTTCCTCTGTGATATGTTTCTTTGCCAAAAGACTTGTTTTGCGTTTGCCAATAGAGGTTTACAATCTTGTTTCTAAACCATATACAGTTGATGTGTAAATTATATATAGTTTAGAAGTCAGTTATATATAGTTTATTTTCAAACTGTATATCATTCAGAAAGACATTCAAAAGGCTTTTTTTGTTGCTTTATGTGTGTTTGTTTCAATCTTATGCTTGCTTGTGTTGCTCATATTTGATTTGTTTTCTTAACTTTGTTGCGTATTTATAACTAAACCTATACAATCTAATGATTAAACTTAAATCATCTAATGTCTATTCGATAGCTGGAGCAGCGGCTATTGTTCCTATGATTGCCTTTGCTGGCAACAAAGATGTGAAAGGAAATGCTAAGCCTATGAATGTGGTTTACATTATGTGCGATGACCATTCTTTTCAAACGTTGAGTGCATACAGCAATAAGTTTATAAACACTCCAAACATTGACAGAATATCTAACGACGGTGTTCGCTTTACTAATAGTTTCGTTGCAAACTCGATAAGTGGGCCTAGCCGTGCGTGTATGCTTACAGGAAAACACAGTCATGCCAATGGTTTTATAAACAATTCAGTGTCGTTTGACGGGTCGCAACAGACTTTGGCAAAGTTGATGCAGAAAGCAGGATACGAAACAGCAATGATAGGAAAGTGGCACTTAGGTTCTACTCCTACGGGCTTTGACTATTGGAACATACTTATAGGACAAGGCGAATATTACAATCCATATTTCATAGACAACGGTAAGAAGATACAACTGGAAGGTTATGCTACAAATATTGTTACAGACTTATCTATCAACTGGTTGGAGGAAAAAAGAAATACAGAAAAACCGTTCTGTCTTTTCATTCATCATAAGGCTCCTCACCGCACATGGATGCCTGACTTGCAAGATTTAGACTTATATAATGACGTTAAATATCCGTTGCCTGAAAACTTCCATGATAAATATGAAGGTAGAGTGGCAGCATCAAAGCAAGAGATGAGCATATTGAACGATATGGACTTGATATATGACCTAAAACTTGCTGACAAAGAAAACGAGATACATACAGAAAGACCTTACATGGAAAAGGGCGGTAGAGATATGTATAACCGTTTTAGCCCAGAGCAAAAGAAGATATGGGACGCACACTATGATAAGGTTATTGCAGAGTACAAACGTTTACAACCTAAGGGAAAAGAGTTGGCAGAATGGAAGTATCAGCAATACATGAAAGATTATCTTAAAGTAATACACTCTGTTGATAGAAACGTAGGTATAGTGTTAGACTACCTTGAAAAGAAAGGACTATTAGAAAACACTATGATTGTGTATACGTCAGATCAGGGTTTCTATATGGGAGAACACGGTTGGTTCGACAAGAGATTTATGTATGAGGAATCTTTCAGAACTCCGTTGTTGGTAAGACTGCCTAACGGAATGAAGGGCGATGTGGACAAGATGGTGCAAAACATTGACTATGCTCCTACTATACTTGAGCTAGCAGGTGTAGAAAAACCAAAAGATATGCATGGAGAGTCTTTCCTACCACTACTGAAGGGTAAGAAGGCAAAGAATTGGAGAAAATCTCTTTACTATCACTTCTATGAATATCCGGGCGAGCACGCTGTGCGCAGACACTATGGTGTTCGTACAGAGAGGTATAAGTTAATTCGTTTCTATGGAGATATTGACGTATGGGAACTTTATGACTTAGAAAAAGACCCACAAGAGATGAATAATATATACGGTAAGAAGGGTACAGAAAGAATTACTAAGAAGTTGAAGAAAGAACTGCTAAAACTTCAAGAGCAATATGACGACCCTATCAGACACAAAGAAGGTCACAATTTGAAGAAATAATAAACTATTCTTTACTTATACGTAAAGGTTTTTGGTTATGTAAGGCGTTGGCTGTCAGCTGTAGAGTTGATAGCCAACGCTGTTTTTATATATAGCCTTGTTGTTTGTGGTTGTTGTCTGCCTATGATGTCGTTACGGGTGGTTTTCTAAACCATACACAGTTGATTTCTAAACTGTATATAGCTGACTTGCAAACAATATATAGTTGAAAAACAGACTGTATATAGTTTGCAATGCAGTTGTTTGGGTTTGATTTTCTGTGTGTGAACTAAAAACGCAATATGTGTGAACATTATCTTGTTATAATTTAATAGATTGGCGTTTTATACATATATTTGCACGACTAAAGAAGTACGTATTTTTTGATGAATAAGCATATAAATCGCATAATAGCACTGGTTGCTATCTTTTGCATCTCTCTTGGAGAATCTTTGTCGGCACAGTACAATTCCAAAGTGAGTGTTCTTACCTGCGAACCAGGCTCAGTAATATACACCCTGTTTGGACATACAGCTTTCAGGTATCAAAACTATGAAAGAGGAATAGACGTGGTATATAACTATGGTCTGTTCGACTTTTATGCGCCAAACTTTGAACTTCGTTATGCCTTAGGACAAACAGACTATATGCTCGGACGAACTACTTTTGCGTCGTTTGCAAACGCTTATCGCCGATATGGCAGAAGAATATGGGAGCAAGAAGTGATAATGAGCGAAGCGGAAAGAGATAGGCTCTTTGCGTTGCTTGAAGAGAATTGTCTGCCAGAAAATATGGTGTATAGATATAACTATTTCTTTGACAACTGCGCAACGAGAATAGTTGATAAGATAGAAGAAGCCATTGGA
>JAUMWZ010000060.1 GCA_030529405.1 Bacteroides sp.
CGGTTGTATATAGCTGATTTGTTAGCTATATATGTCTATTTATGTAGTTAATGGTGGTCTACTCTGTCATATATCTGTTCTGACGAGAGGAAAATGTATTTTATCTGCACAAAACTATCACAATAATGTCGTGATATTTCTATAGATTATTAAAAAATCTTACCTTTGCACCGTTTTTGTTGGCAGGCAAAACGCTTTTGATAGTATTAATAACCTAAACAAATTATGTAAAGATGGAGTTTATTCAAAACATGTTTATGGGTTTTCCTAACGTTTTCAGTGGTGGAATTGCCCATTCGGTATTGATTCTGTCGTTGGTAATTGCCTTCGGAATCATATTGGGTAAGATTAAGATATGGGGGATATCGCTTGGTCTTACTTGGATACTTTTTGTGGGAATAATCTTTTCTCACTTCGGAATGAATATTGACGGTCACTTGCTACACTTTATGAAAGAGTTTGGCTTGATATTGTTCGTCTATTCAATTGGTTTGCAGGTAGGTCCTGGTTTCTTTTCTGCTTTTAAGAAAGGTGGTCTTACGCTTAACCTAATTGCTATGTTGGTGGTGTTCTTGGGGGTAACAATCACGGTTATACTTCACTTTGTCACAGGATTGCCTATAACTACAATGGTGGGTATTCTGTCTGGTGCTGTGACCAATACGCCTGGACTTGGTGCTGCACAACAAGCATTTAGTGACGTTACTAATGGTGGAGAAGCACCTGAAATAGCATTAGGATATGCTGTCAGCTATCCTCTTGGTGTGGTGGGTATAATATTATCTCTTATCGCTATTAGATACATCTTACGCCTAAATATGGGTAAAGAAGAGGCAAACTATTCTAACGCATCAGGCGAGGTAAACGATCTTACCGTTAGCCCTATAAGCGTTGAAATAAAGAACCATTCTATAGACGGAAAGAGAATCAAAGATATTCGTCCGCTAATAAACAGACGTTTCGTTATCGGTAGAATAATGTCAAGCGATAAGGGAGATACGCAACTTGTTAATGCCGATACTGTGTTGAGAATTGGAGATAAAATACAAGTGATTTCTACTCCTAACGATTTGGAAGCTATTGTTCTATTCTTTGGAGAAAAGATAGATGTAGAGTGGAGCGACTTAAATAAGAACCTAATATCAAGACGTATAATAATAACAAAAGAAGACTTGCATGGTAAGACATTGGCTCAGCTCAAGATACGTACAAATCTAGGTGCTAGCATAACAAGAGTAAACCGTAATGGTCTTGACCTTGTAGCTAATCCACAACTTCAGCTACAAATAGGCGATAGGGTAACAGTTATAGGTACTGAGGAGTCTGTGCGCAATGCAGAGAAAGTGCTTGGTAACTCTATGAAAAGACTAGACCACCCTAACTTGATACCTATATTTATCGGTATAGCTCTTGGTTGTATATTGGGAAGTATTCCTTTCATCATTCCTGGAGTTCCTCAACCTGTTAAACTGGGACTTGCTGGTGGCCCGCTTATCGTGTCTATACTTATAAGTAAGTTTGGACCTAAGTATAAGTTGATAACTTACACCACAATGAGTGCAAACCTTATGATACGCGAGATTGGTATATCGTTGTTCTTGGCGTGTGTAGGGCTTGGTGCAGGAGAGAAGTTTATTGAAACAATCGTTGATAAAGGTGGATATGTTTGGATTGGATATGGTGTTATCATCACAATCCTGCCTCTGTTGATAGCAGGACTAGTTGGTAAACTGTACTTCAAACTTAATTATTTCACTCTGATAGGTGTGCTTTCGGGTGCTACTACTGACCCACCA
Organism: Bacteroides sp.; assembly: GCA_030529405.1. GTDB lineage: Bacteria > Bacteroidota > Bacteroidia > Bacteroidales > Bacteroidaceae > JAUMWZ01. The sequence goes on from JAUMWZ010000060.1 coordinate 1,797, forward strand.
GCACTTGCATACTCAAGTAGCATCTCATCGACAGATGCTCCGTCAGTAGGATATGCTACTGTATATCCATTGACAATGTTCTTGCGTGTGCTAACAGCACAGTTGCTGATACTGATGTTCTGTGCAGGCTGATAGAATGTGATATAGAGATTTGTTATATAGGTATTGCTCGAAGGATTGTTCTTTCGAGCAATATTGTTTTAATATATATGTTTGATAGTTACGCAAACCGTATATTGTTTGTAATACAACTGTATATTGTTTAGATATTGACTGTATACGGTTTACAGCTAGATTGTATACAGTTGTTTATTGTGCTTTGTATATGTGATGAGTGTATTATTGCAGAACCTGTTATATCTGTTGGTGTTTTTTACTCCTAGCGTTTTATTATATAGATGTAATCAATCTCTTGGGAACAGAAAACTGTTGTGCTTTCGCTCCTAGCGTTTTATTAGACTCTTTGTGTAGTGTGTTTATTTTAGTCCTAAACAGTTGTGTTTGTGTAAATGAATGAGTGGGATTCTGTCTGTGAAAAAGACGGGCTTGTAATAATATAAAGAATACTTTATGTGAAAAAGAAAGGTCTATATTTCACGAGAAATATAGACCTTATATTTTGATTATAGTAAATATTGCGTAGGTTTAAGAGAAGTCATTTCTTTGGGTATTGCCGATTTGACTTCTTCTTTAATAGCCTCGAGAACCGAGTGCCTTATGAAGCTCTTTGTCGTTATGATGTTTATAGGTCGGGTAGGGGTAGGTATGGCAAATGGTCTGACTAGCTCTTTTTGTTCGTCTGAGAATTGTGTTATGGCAAGTCTTGGAATGAAAGTTATTCCTTTGCCGTTTTCTACCATTCTCATGAATGTTTCCATACTTCCAAGACTGTATGCCATTTGATTTAGTTTTACCTTCTCTAATTGACAAAACTTTATTAGCTGGTCTCTGAAACAGTGTCCCTCGTCAAGCAACCAAAGTCTTTCTCCTGTTATATCTGCCGTCTTTATGCGCTCTTTGCTAAATAGTTTTTCGCTTTTAGATATATAGACAAAAAACTCTTCGTAGTATAAATTTTCACAGTTGAACATCTCGTCTTGAGTCTCGTTAGCTATAATGGCGGCATCTATATCTCCATTCTTCAAGGCTAGTATAGCTTGATGAGTTTTCATTTCCATTACTCTAATGTCGAGTTGTGGATACTTAGCCATAAACTTCTGAAAGAATCTAGGGAGTAAGTAAGGTGCTATAGTAGGAAGAACTGCTAACTTGAAAACACCTTGCATAGTGTTTTGAGCCTCAGCAACAATGTCTTTTATTCTATGTGATTGTTGCACAACAGTCTTAGCCTGCTCAATAACCCTCTTGCCAATGGGTGTTGGCGAAACAGGTTGTGTGTTTCTGTCGAATATTTTTATCTCCAACTCGTCTTCAAGCTTTTGTATCATCGCACTCAGAGTTGGTTGTGTAACATTGCAATGCTCTGCTGCACGCGCAAAATGTCTGTGAGTGTCTACAGCTAATATATATTCGAGTTGTTGTAAAGTCATAACTATTCTTCTTCTTGTTTTAGTTTCTCTCTGAAATTAGCTAAAAAACCTGGCGTGTGAATGTATATTATAGATAGTATAAATGCAGCTAGCAACGACACTAATAGAACAATACTTTTTTTAGGAGATATTGGTCCTAAACCATCTAATTCAGGCTTGTCTATAACTTGAATATTATCCTCGTTTATTTCAATAGTCATAGCATTGTCTTCTTTCATTCTAAGCAGAGTAAGGTAAATATTTGTCTGTATTTCCTTATCTCTCATCAGAGAATATAACTCTCTTTCAAACTTTGGAGCTGCGTTAATCTTAGAATTTATCTTACTATCTACTTTACTGTATTCTTTGTTTATTGTTTTAAGAGTGTTTAATGTTATGTCAAGACTGCTCTCTATATTCTTTCTAGCTATTTCTATACTTTGTTCTATCAGTTCTCTGTTAGGGTGGTTTTCTTTTGATGATTTTATAAGAAGCTCTCTCTCCATTAGTAACTTATTATATTCTTCTATAGACTCATTACTTGTTAATCCTTCTTTTAACCCCACATTAGTTGGTAGAGCTTGGTACTTGTTTTCTGATATTTGTTTCTTAAGACCCTTTACAATATTTATGTACAGCTCATTTTCAGCTAGTACTTTTTGGTACTCGTAGTTGCTATTTACTAATACTTTAGCATCAGACTCTAGATGAGTAATCTTTCCCTCTCTCTTGTATAATTCTATCTTATCATCAATCTCTTTTAATGTACTTTCTGTCTCAGATAGTTTTTGTGTTAAGAAAGCAAGTCTTTTACTAGCTGTTTCATTTTTTTCAGATATTGTATATGTGTTATACTCACTTATTATTGATGAAAGCATAGCTTTGGCTTTTTCTACGTTATTGTCCAAAACAGATAACTCCATTATTGAAGTCTTTTTTGAAGCCTGTATAGCCGTAATATTTTTGTTATAATCTTCGTATATGGATATTGGATTGGTTATGGTAACTTTTATTTCAGTTTCAGCATCTTCTTTATTAAAGTCCGGATTACTTTGAAATCTAATTATACCATAATCAGTAGTAAATATATATGGTAGGGTTGATATAGTACCTGATTTCTTTTCTTTTTTATATTTTACATCAATGTCTATTTTGCCATCACTCCTATTAAACATATATACATATATATCATCTGTAATGTTTTTAGTATCTTCCAAATCCATAGTTACAATTACTGGTACAGACTTTCTTACCTTGTTGCTTGTTAAATATCCTCCGTTGTATTGTGCATAGAGATTTAATTTGTTTATTACCTTTAGTATAGCACTCTTTGATGTCATTATAGCAACTTCATTCTCTATATTTAGATTTCCAGCACTTGCTCCTATAAATGGAATGTTTTGTAGCTGTGAAAGCAATGAACTCTGCATTCCTTTCTTATCTTCCTTTATCAAAATAGAAGATGTAATTTTGTATGTTGGAGATTTAAAGTATAGGTACAACCCACCTGCTATTACACACAAGATTATGAATACTACAAAAACTCTCCATCTCTTTATGTATTTGATTAGTAGTTTTAATAAATCAATTTCTAATTCTTTTTCCTCTGATGACATATTGACTACTTATTATTTGAGTATATTTATTATTAGACTTGCCAGCGATACTAGTATAGATGTTGCAGAGAACCAAAGTCCGGTGCTATTACCTACATCTGAGTTCTTAGCTTTTGCTTTATTAGGGGTAACGTATATAATGTCGTTTTGTTGAAGGTTATAATATGGAGAGGTGAATATATCTGATTTGTTCAGGTTTAATGTTATTACCTCTCTTTTTCCTTTACTACCTTCTCTTATTAGCTTAACATTATCTCTTCTACCATATATTGTAAGGTCGCCTGCCATAGCTATTGCTTCAAGGATATTAACCTTTTCGTTTGCAACAGTAAAAGTTTTTGGTGTATTTACTTCTCCTAAAACTGAGATTCTGTAATTTACAATTCTGACGGTGACGATAGGCTTGTCTGTCAAAACTTCCATTAGTCTTTTAGTTATGCTGTCTTCCAACCCTTTTTTAGTCATACCCGATACTTTCATAACTCCTAATGCAGGAAAATTTATTTCCCCATCTTTATCCACCAAATAGTTTTGCAGAGTAGGTTGAGTACTTAAATAGTTATTGGGTTGTTCAGATAGCACTGTTGCCGCGGTCAAATTGTATGTAGCAACAGCCTTAGGATTGACAGAAGATACTACAATAGATAATATGTCGTTAGGTTTTATCACTGCATCTTCCGTTGGTGCATCTACTTTAAGTTGTTCCACATCTTTGAAGTAGGGAACGTTTTTATAAGAACTGCAAGATGCTAAAGCACACGCAATTGTTATGTACAAGAGAAGTTTCTTCATTTCTTGATTTTATTTTCAATTATTATGCAAAGATAGTGACTTGCTACGTTTGCGCCAAAATTGGCTATTGTTTTATTGCTTTTTGATTATGCTTTCCACAATCCTCACACATGCTTTCCCATCTCCATATGGGTTTGTAGCTTTTGCCATTTCGTCATGATAGTTCTTGTCATCTAACAGCCTTTTGACTGTTTCTACAATAAGGTTCTCGTTAGTACCAACTAGTTTCACAGTACCCGACTCTACTGCCTCTGGTCTTTCCGTGGTATCTCTCATTACCAAAACAGGCTTTCCTATGCTTGGAGCTTCTTCTTGAATGCCACCACTATCGGTTAGAACAAGATAAGACTTGTTCATAAGATAGACAAAGGACATATATTCTTGCGGTTCAATGAAGAACAAATTGCTCTGCTGTTTGTCTCCAAACACCTCTCCAATAGGCTTTCTTACGTAAGGATTTAAGTGCATTGGATACACAAAGTCCACATTGCTGTATTCTTCTGCCAGCCTTTTTATAGCTTTGCATATAGACATAAAACCCTCTCCGAAATTCTCTCTTCTGTGTCCGGTTATTAACACAAGCCTTCTCTCTCCGCTCAATCTTTCTGTGTCATATCCTCCTTTTCTTATTGTTTTTATAACCTTTTCTTCGGTGTCACTATTACTTTTTATTTTTTCAAGACATAGATGCAATGCGTCTATAACGGTATTTCCTGTGACAAAAATATTCTCTGAAGGTATGTTTTCTTTAAGCAGATTTTGTCTGCTCTTATCTGTCGGCGCAAAATGCCACTTAGCTATCTTAGATATAAAACTTCTGTTCATCTCTTCAGGCCAAGGACTATACATATTATATGTTCTCAATCCTGCCTCGACATGTGCTATATCTGTTTGGCAATAGAAAGCAGACAGCGCAGAAGCCATAGCTGTTGTAGTATCTCCGTGTACGAAAACAATATCTGGACTAACCTCTTTCAACACATACCTCATTCCAAACATTACTTTTGTTGTAACATCAAAAAGGTCTTGCCCCTTCATCATTATGTCAAGGTCGTAGTTGGGCTTAATGTCAAAAATATCAAGCACTTGGTCAAGCATCTCTCTGTGCTGTCCCGTAACACATACAATGGTGTTAATTTCTTTCTTATGTTTTTGAAACTCCTTGACAAATGGAGCCATCTTTATTGCCTCTGGTCTTGTTCCAAAAACAATTAGAACTGTCTTCTTATTTGTCATTTCTGCTTTTTTATTCTATATAAATATCCTCTCTTCTGTTAGCTTTTCTGATAAACAAAGCCCAGTTAATTATTTCCACCACACAGTAGAACAAGTATATCACACCTATTACCACGAAAAGGTTGTTTATCATCTCCTTGCTTGCATTTACCAACACATAGATTCCTGCACCAATAGACAGTAAAGGCAAAATGTAGTATCCCCAAGGAATAGCTACAAACTTTCTAGATTTGAATAAAAGAAAAATCTGTTGCACACCAAGCAATATTACGACTATACTTATAAGGTGCAAGAAGAAAACCGTCAGTTTGTCAGGGAAAATAAATAAAGCAAGTCCGAGCAAGACTGAGCCTACCGCCTCAAGCGGAAATCTTAGCTTTACTCCCTTGTTATTGCTCTTTCTCAATGCGTATGCCATTATTCCGAATATTCCCGGTATTAAGAATATAGCTCCTATAGCTATAATTAAATAAGTACTTGCAGTGTCTGGATATAAGATTAAGAAAAGTCCCATTATCAAGGAAAAAACAATTCTTATAAAACTGTAATTGAAGTTTTTCATAGCCGTACTCTTTTTTGAGGTTTATAATACTATTGGCAAAGTTAATTATTATACCATAACAATCAATTATAGCAATGTTTTATTTGAATATAAAACGAAATGATAAACCAAGTAATATTTAACCGTTTGCAGAATATATACACTTCAGTTTTAATTTATATACACCTGACTTATAAACTATATACGGTTTGTTTCTTAATTATATACTGTTTGTAAACAGAATTATATCAGTTCTTTAGTTAGCCTTGTGTGTCGTGGGGTTTATATGCTTAATCTTAGAATTATATATCAAACGTTTTTCAAAACAAATAATACGAAAAACTAATCTCAGTATTATCGCTTATGTTGTTTCCAATCATTATTTCATTCATAGATAACGTATCATAGCATAAATATCTAACTCATTTATGCCATATTTGACTATTATTTATGCTTAGTTTAGTTTTAATTGTTTAGCTTTGCCGAATAATTCTCCTTAAATATCAATATACCCTTGTTGAACAGATATAGCTGATGAAAATACTTTTGATAGACAATTACGACTCTTTTACGTATAACTTGCTTCATCTTATACGTAAATCTTGTCTCAACTCAGAAGTAGATGTGGTGTATAATGATATGTTAGATTTGGAGAGTATAGATAAGTATGATAAAATTGTAATATCTCCGGGACCAGAATTACCTGAAAATTCAGGTTGTGTGTTGGAAGTTATAAGGAAATATTCAACCACAAAGAGCATACTTGGCATTTGCTTAGGTCATCAAGCAATAGGAGAGGCCTTTGGAGCTAAGTTGGTAAAGATGGATAAAGTATATCATGGTGTGAGTAGTAATGTTCAAAAGGTGGGCAATCATAGTTTGCTTGATGGCATACCTACAGCTTTTAAGGTTGGCAGGTACCACTCTTGGGCAATAGACAAAGAATCACTTCCGAAAGAATTAGAGATAACTTCTCTTTCAGAAGATGATACTATAATGTCTATTAAACACAAAATATACGATGTTCATGGTCTACAGTTCCACCCAGAATCTATACTTACAGAGTGTGGGGAGAAGATTGTAAGGAAGTTTTTAAGTTGATGGTCCTTCAAATTTTTATAGATACCATTTTATAGCATCAATAATAATGCTAAATAGTCTTTTTGACTTTCCCAATATTGAATGATCTCTTCCTTTGTTAAAATAAGAGTCTATTTTTGTTTTATCTCTTATTAATATAATAGGTTTAAATGGTATATCCCAGCCTT
>JAUMWZ010000061.1:0-1110 GCA_030529405.1 Bacteroides sp.
ACAGGCAAGAATATATCAAAGCCATCAAACTCTCCGCCCCAAAGAGAAACAAAGAAGCCCGCAAAGAAGTTTGTGTACTTAAAATAAGCAAGCAATCCAAGATTGATGCATAAGCTTGATATGACTAGCCTTTTCTTTATCTTATAGTCGTTGGTTTGGTGCATCATACGTGCAAAGTAGAAGTCTGACACTGTGACCAACGCCAAAAGGAAGAAATATGTACCGCTACTTTTATAGTAGAAATAATACGAAAAAGCTGTTACGAAGATGATTCGAAGAGTGTCTTGTTTCTTCAAAAGAGAATAGACAAGAAGGAAAGCAGCAAAAATCCACAAGAAGAAACCACTGCTGAATATCATCGGAGAAGAAGGGTCGTATGAGAACGAACCTAATATTTTATCGAAATCAATATTAAAGATTGACATAAGAGTTGTATGCTTTTATTATAGCTTGAAACAAAAGATTACCTTGGAGAATGTATCCATCGGGCAGATAGTGTATTCTATCGCCACGCATAAGATTAGCCTTATACCAATTGTTGCTGGCTTTCTCTCCTCCTGCAATATTATATAAGTCCCAAAGCAAAAGATTATTTTGCTCGGTGTATTTTTTTATAGTCTTGGCAGCCTTAGAAGTACGCGGATTGACCGTGTAGACCCTCGCCCTACGCCTCCTCTTGAAACTTTGGTAAGAGCCCGGAGGAGTGGTAAGTATTATAGGCGTGTTTGGGAAATAAGATTTAAGGCTTTCAACAAGCTCGTCTATCTGACCATAATGAATCACGTCATTGTATTTGAGATTGTGACTTTCGTTTGTGCCAAAAGACAATATCAGAAGCTCGGGATTAGCTTTGCGTATTTTGCCGATCAGCTCATCAGTTACGAAGGTGGTACATATTGCTCCGTTTACACCAATATCTATATATGATACCGCACCAAACTCTTTCTTCAATAAATCTGATGTCGTTTGCGGGAATATATGTCCTCTGACGTGACTGTCGCCTATGTGGACTATGCGCACACTGTCTTGCGTAAGCCCATATCGTGTCTTTCGCATCTTTTCCAACACACCATAAAGAACCTCCACATTATTTTCTATCTCGTTAGCCTT